>JBBIVC010000141.1:0-3077 GCA_037439905.1 Thermoflexus sp. | reverse complement strand
GAACCGCCGGAAGGACGGGAGCCTCTACATCGAGGCGATGAGCATCACGCCGATCGGGGGCGGACCGGATGGGCCGGAGTACTTCGCCTGCGTGGCCCAGGATGTGACCCAACGGCGCCGCGCCCACGACCGGCTGCGGCTGATGGAGGCGGCGACCCGCGCCATCGCCGAGGCGAGCGACCTGAACTCGGCGTACGAGGCAGTGATCGAGCTGGTGTGCCAGCTGACGGGCTGGAGCTTCGGCGAGGCCTGGGAGATGACGGAAGGCGAGACGCTGCGCTGCGTGGCGCTCTGGCACGGCGCCGGCGCAGCGCTGGAGGATTTCGCGACCATTTCGCGCACGTTGAAGCTGCGGCCGGGGCAGGGGCTGCCGGGCCGCGTCTGGGCCAGCATGCGGCCCGAATGGCAGGAGGATGTCACCTCGACCGCGGTGAACTTCGTGCGCCGGGAGGCGGCGAAGCGGGCAGGACTGAAGGCGGGGTTCGGGGTGCCCATCGTCTCGGATGGGGAAGTGCTGGCGGTCCTGGCATTCTTCGCGCAGGCCCAGCGGCAGGACGAGAACGAGCTGGCCTCGCTGGTTTCGACGCTGGGGACGAGCCTGGGGACGCTGGTGCGGCGGCGGCGGGCCGAGGAGGCGCTCGCCCGCGAGCGGCACCGGCTGGAAGTAACGTTACGGTCGATTGCCGACGGGGTGATCACGACGGACCGCGAAGGGCGGGTGGAGCTGCTGAACCCGGTGGCGGAGGAGCTGACGGGCTGGCCGGAGGAAGAGGCGCGGGGGCGGGAGCTGCCCGAGGTGTTCCACATTGTGAACGAGTACACGCGCGAAACGTGCGAGAACCCGGTGGACCGGGTGATTGCGACCGGGAACGCGGTGGAGCTGGCAAACCACACGGTGCTCATCGCCCGGCACGGCCGGGAGCACATCATCGGCGATAGCGCGGCGCCGATCCGCGACGGCCTGGGCAGGATGACGGGCGTGGTGCTGGTATTCCGGGATGAGACGGCGAACAAGCGCCTGGAGCGAGAGCTGCAGCGGGCGAACAAGCTCGAATCGCTCGGGGTGCTGGCTGGGGGCATCGCGCACGACTTCAACAACGCGCTCACGGGGATCATCGCCCACATCGGGCTGGCGAAGCTGGACCTGCCGGAAGAATCGGAGACGCACGAGATGCTCTCCGAGGCGGAGCAGGCGTGCCGCCGGGCGACGAGCCTGACCCGCCAGTTGCTGACGTTTTCGCGCGGGGGGATGCCGGTGCGGCGGCCGCTGGCGCTGGGACCGCTCATTCGCGAGACGGCGACCTTCGCGGCAACGGGGTCGCCGTCGCGGTGTTCGTTCGACATTGCGGCGGACCTGGAGATGGCGGACATCGACGAGGGGCAGATCGCCCAGGTGATCCACAACCTGGTGTTGAACGCGAGCCAGGCGATGCCGGACGGCGGGCTCATCACGGTCACCGCGCGGAACGTGCAGGTGGGCCCCGACGGCCTGGCGGGGGCGAGCCTGGAGCCTGGACGGTATGTGCGCATCACGGTGCAGGACCAGGGCCCCGGGGTGCCCCCGGAGATCATCGACCGGCTGTTCGACCCGTACTTCACGACGAAGGAGCGGGGGAGCGGGCTGGGGCTGGCGGTGGCCTACGCGGTCGCACAGAACCACGATGGCGGGCTGACCGTGGAATCGCGCCAGGGGCGCGGCGCGATGTTCCACCTGTATCTCCCCGCGGCGAAGCCGGGGGCGACGGGCGATGACGGGCAGGGCCCGGCCGCGGCGCCGCCGACGGCGGACATCCTGTTCATGGACGACGAGGAGACGATCCGGCGGGGAATGAGCGAGGTGCTGACGCGCATGGGCCACCGGGTGACGCTGGCGGCCGACGGCGACGAGGCGGTACGGCTGTACCAGCAGCGGTTCGCGGGCGGCCGGCCGTTCGACCTGGTGATCCTGGACCTGACGGTGCCCGGCGGTACCGGCGGGTACGAGGCGATCGGGCGGTTGCGCCAGGTCGACCCGGAGGTGCGGGCGATCGCATCGAGCGGGTATTCGGACAACCCGGTGATGGCGAAGGCGGCGGAGCTGGGATTCGCGGGGATCCTGCCGAAGCCGTACACGCCTTCGGAGCTCTCGGAAGCCATCGCCCGGGTGCTCGTCCCCGGCCGTGGCGAGAGAAGCGCCCGGTGACAGCAAGGGTGCGCCGGGGGCGGCCGCCGCATCCGAGGGAGTGGTACGGCGGCCGCCCCGGCGCTTGCGCGCCACGCGTCAGGCGCGCGCCTGGGACGGCGCCGCCCTCGTGGGGCGGGTGGGGGAGGCGCGGCGGGTCACCTTCTTGTAGCCGCTGACGCGGAGGACGGTGAGCGCGGTGACCACGGCCAGGGAGAGGATGTAGCCCCAGTAGACCAGCGGGAGTTGGGTATCGGTGCCGGCGGCGAGGCCGTGCCAGAGGCCCCCGGCATAGGCAAGGAAGGTGGCGTAGTGCAGCGTTCGCCAGCGCTTCTGGCCGATGCGCGCGCGCATCCAGAAGCTGGCGGTGGTGATGGCGCAGAGCCAGGCGGCGATGATCCCCACGCTGATGGCGACCGGCCGGTAGGGCGAAACGAACGGCACAAGCACGCCGAGCGAGGTGAAGCCCAGGAAGCCATCGAAGAGCAGGCTGCCCGCGTGGACGCCGATGAGGACGAGCGATGCGACGGAGAGGAACTGGTGCATATCGAACACAAACGGGCGGCTGAGGAGGCCGTCGCTCGCCTTCGTGCTGATGAGGAGGCCCATGATGACCGAGGCGCTGAGCACAGCGAAGGCAACCAGGCCCGAGGCGCGGCTGACGGCCCAGGGGATGTGACCGAGATCGGCGCCCTGGAGGGCAAAGGCCCCCAGGAACGAGGCCAGGAAGAACGAAATCAGCATCGTGGGCGTGACGTTCATCAGGAACCCCGGGTGCGCCTCACCCTGGTGGTGGTGGCGGGCTGCTGGCGCGTGGTGGTCTGGGCGGTGAAGGCGCTGGCCGTGCCAGCGGCGGCGGTGGAGGTGCTATCGCTGGCTGGCGCGCTGGCCTCGGCGAAGTAGGCGGTGCCCCCCA
>JBBIVC010000140.1:0-6417 GCA_037439905.1 Thermoflexus sp. | reverse complement strand
CACCTGCTCGAGGTCGTTCGATGGCCCGGTCGAGGCCGAACCGAAGACGAGCTCCTCCGCCGCGTGTCCCGCCAGGGCGGCGCACAACTGGTCGCGGAACATATCCGGCGTCTTGAAATGCTCCTCTTCCTGGGGAAGGAAGCGGGTGTAGCCCGCAGCCACTCCCCGCGAGACGATGGTGACCTTCTGTGGCCGGTCGTGGTTCTTCAGGAGATGGGCGACCACCGTGTGGGCCCCTTCGTGATACGCCACGATCCGGCGCTCGCGCGGTGTCATCAGGCGGCTCTTGCGTTCCGGCCCCGCAAGCACCCGGTCGACCGCCTCCACGAAGTCGGTCATATCGATCCGGGTCTTGTTACGACGGGCCGCGAGGATCGCGGCTTCGTTCACCAGGTTGGCGATATCGGCCCCGGTGAACCCCGGCGTCGTCCGGGCCAGCTGCTCCACCGAGATGTCCTCGGCCAACGGCTTGCCCCGCAGGTGCACCCGCAGAATCGCCATGCGGCCCTTCACGTCCGGCGCATCGAGGATGACCTTGCGGTCGAAGCGGCCCGGCCGGATGAGCGCAGGATCGAGGATGTCGGGCCGGTTCGTGGCCGCCAGCACGATGACATTGGTGCCCGGTTCGAACCCATCCATCTCCACCAGGATCTGGTTGAGCGTCTGCTCGCGTTCGTCATGGCTGCCTCCCAGGCCGGCGCCCCTCTGGCGGCCCACCGCATCGATCTCGTCGAGGAAGACGATGCACGGCGCGCTCTTCTTCGCCTGGTCGAACAGGTCACGGACGCGGCTCGCGCCAACGCCCACGAACATCTCAACGAACTCCGACCCGGAGATGCTGAGGAACGGCACGCCGGCTTCGCCGGCGACCGCGCGCGCCAGGAGGGTCTTCCCGGTCCCGGGAGGCCCCAGGAGCAGGACCCCTTTCGGGATCTTCGCGCCGAGAGCCGCGAACTTGGCAGGGTTCCTGAGGAACTCCACTACCTCGGCAAGCTCTTCCTTCGCCTCATCGACCCCCGCCACATCGGCGAAGCTCACGGCAACCTTGCTGCCCGAAAACAGCCGGGCATGGCTCTTGCCAAAGTCGATGGCCTGTCCGCCGACCGACTGGGTCCTCCGCATGATGTAGATGAAGAAAGCGACCAGCAGGACGAGCGGCAGGAACGAGACGGCAAGCGTCGCGAGGCCAGACCACGCGCCCCCGGAGTCCTTCTCGAAGGAGAGCTCGACAGCCGGGCTCCCGGCTGGCGCGCCGGTACGCGTAAGGGCGATGCCCTCGTCTCTCAGCAGCGCCGGCAGGTCGACCGTATCCGGGATGATCGCGACTTTCTCCGCCGGGGCCAGGCCCTCTGGCGCGACGTACGTGACCTTCGCCTCGGAGCCCCGGACGACGATGCTGTCGACCTTGCCTGCGGCGGCGTCGGCGACGAGCTGGCCGAGGCCGACCGTTTCCCGCTCGTCCTCGATACCTGGCAGGAAGGAGAGCGCCAGGATGATGGCCACCGTGGCGACGAGGCCGATCACGAGGGCGGTGCTGAGCGACATGCCCCCACGCTTCTGTTCCGGCGCCTGCGTGGTCATCGCTGTTAACCGTGCGCTATTCGCCGGTCGGCCGCAATGGGCCGCCGGGTGGCCCGCCGGGGGTCGATGGGCCCCCTACCCCGGCAGTGGGAACTGTTCCAGGTACGGAAGGTATTCGGGTTCCACCTCAATCTGCAGCGTCTCGAGCAGGCGGACCACCCCGCAGTAGAACGCAATGGTGAGGACCAGGTCGACGAGGCACTCTGTGTCGAGCCCGCTGCTCAGGGTAGCGAAAGTCCCGTCGGAGACGTCCAGGCCGGCCGTCATCTCCCGGGCGGCAGACAGGACGGCGCGGTCGAGCTCGCCGAGGCCGCTGGGCTGGCCCGCGGTCTCCGCGGCGATCGCCCGGATGTCCGCATCGCTCACGCCGAACTCCCGCCCGATCTTGATGTGATGCGAGTACTCGTAGCGGGAACGCGTTACATAACCAACCTGGAGGATCGCCATCTCCCGCAACCTGGGGTCGAGCCGGCTCGTATTGCGGATGAAGCCGCCAAGCCCCCAGAAGGCACGTGCCCCCTCCGGGCTGTGGACAAGCGCGCGGTTGAGGTTGATGTCGCGGGCGAGCAGGTGCTTCCGTTCGGGCGGCAGCTCGTCCCTGGTGATCAGCGGAATGCGGGCCATGATGCCTCCGGGCGCAACGGCAGCGCCGGTTTTGTTCCGCGCGAGGCTACGGCGCTTGAGGGTTCGCCCGCAACACGAGTAGGCTCGCGGCACCCACACCGGGAGGTTCGCACATGGCCGATTCAAGCGCCTGGCTCGCGCAGGTCCAGGAAGAGGTCCTGGAGCCGGACCGGCGGATTTGCGACCCGCACCACCACCTCTGGGATCATCCGGGGAACCGGTACCTGCTCGATGAGCTGCTCGCCGACATCGGCGCAGGACACAAGGTCGTCAGCACCGTGTTCGTCGAGTGCATGTCGATGTACCGCGCGGATGGCCCGGCCGGGTTGCGGCCGGTGGGCGAAACGGAGTTTGTCAACGGCATCGCCGCCATGTCGGCCAGCGGCGCCTACGGGCCGGCGCGGGTCGCCGCCGGGATCGTCGGCTTCGCCGACCTCACGCTTGGGGACGATGTCGTGCCGGTGCTCGAGGCCCACATCGCCGCGGCGCCTGGGCGGTTCCGCGGGATCCGCCACGCCGCTGGCTGGCACGAGAGCCCGGAGATTCGGAACTCGCACACGAATCCGCCGCGCGGGCTCCTGGCCGATGCGGCGTTCCGGCAGGGGTTCCGGCACCTCGAACGCTACGGGCTTTCCTTCGAGGCGTGGCTCTATCATCCCCAGCTCCCGGAGCTCGTTGATCTCGCTCGTTCGTTTCCGGGAACGCTCATCGTGCTCGACCACTTCGGCGGCCCGCTCGGCATCGGCCCCTACGCAGGGCGCCAGTCCGAGGTCTACGAGGCCTGGAAGCAGGGCATCGATGCGCTTTCCGAGTGCCCCAACGTCGTGGCCAAGCTCGGCGGCCTCAACATGCCCCTCAACGGGTTCCGGTGGGAAAAGCGTCCCCTGCCGCCCACTTCGGAGGAGCTGGTGGCAGCCACACGCCACTACTACGACCGGACCATCGAGCGCTTCGGGCCATCTCGCTGCATGTTCGAGAGCAACTTCCCGGTCGATCGTGTCAGCTGTTCCTACACGGTCCTCTGGAACGCGTTCAAGCGCATTGCAGCCGGCTATCCCGAAGACGAGAAGGCGGCAATGTTCCACGACACCGCGGCCCGCGTTTACCGCCTGCCACCGGCCGGCTAGTCAGCGGCCCGTAGGCCTCATCCGCCCGCCGGCGGTGCCGCCTGTGGTAGCATGCCGCCAACCCCGGCAGGAGCGATTCCCTCGTGGCTCTGTTGATCACTCTCATCGTCATCGCCGTCGTCGTCCTCGTCCTGGTCTTCTGGGTCATCGGCATCTACAACGGCCTTGCCCGCGCGCGCATCCGCGTGAAAGAGGCGTGGTCTGGAATCGATGTGCAGCTGAAGCGGCGCTCGAGCCTCATCCCGAACCTCGTCGAGACCGTGAAGGGCTACGCCGCCCACGAAAAGGAAGTGCTGGAAAACGTGACCCGGGCCCGCGCGATGCTCGACCGGGCGGCGACGCCGGGCCAGGCGGCCCAGGCCGATAACATGCTCACGAGCGCGCTCCGCTCGCTCTTCGCCGTCGCCGAAGCCTACCCGGACCTCAAGGCGAACCAGAACTTCCTCGAGCTTCAGCGCGAGCTGACCGACACCGAGGACAAGATCGCCTACTCGCGCCAGTTCTACAACGCCAACGTCCGCGACTACAACGAGCGCACGGCCACCGTGCCGAGCTCGATCATCGCCGGCATGTTCAACTTCGAACCCGCGGAATTCTACGAAGCCGAGGAAGCAGCCCGCGAGGACGTGAAGGTCAGCTTTGGCCAGTAAGGTCCGAAAGACGAAATTCGAAGTTCGCCAGGATGGACCCAGGGGTGTATGCAAATGACTTGCGCGACAGGACGATGGCTTTCGCCGTCTCCATCGCGCGGTTTACCGAAAGCCTCCCTCCTTCGCGAGTGTCGGATGTGTTCGGGCGCCAGCTATTGCGGTCAGGCTCATCGGTTGGTGCGAATTACCGTTCAGCGCAGCGAGCGCAGAGTGTTGCGCACATGATTTCGAAACTGTCTATCGTCGAAGAAGAGGCAGATGAGTGTATCTACTGGTGGGAGCTGTTGGCCCGGGCAGGCGTGGTTTCGCCGGACTCCACCTCACCGCTGATTCGGGAAGCATCCCAGCTTGTGGCCATGACCGTGGCTTCCAAGAAGAAGCTCCGCGATCGGGTTGGTCGTTCGGCCCGGCGCACTTCGAACTTCGCACTTCGAACTTCAAGTGAAGAATCGTGAATCGCGAATCGCCGGCCCCCGGCTCCATCCTGATCTACGACCGGATCGCCGCCAACAAGCGGACGACCTGGCTGATGATGACCCTGTTTGTCGTCCTCCTCACCGCCCTCGTCGGGGTGATCGTGATGGCGCTTGGCGGCGACATCGGGATCGTGGGTGTGGTCGGCATCGGGCTCATCGTCTACGCGCTCTTCAGTTACTGGATTTCAACGAACGTCGTCCTCTCGATTTCGGGCGCGCATGAGGTGACGAAGGAGGAAGAGTGGGAGTACGTGCGGCGGGTCGAGAACCTGGCGATCGGCGCCGGCCTTCCCATGCCCAGGACCTGGGTGCTCGAAGACTCAGCCCCTAACGCCTTCGCCACGGGCCGCGACCCGCAGCACGCGCACGTCGTCGTCACCCGTGGGTTGCTCGATAAGCTGGAGCCGATCGAGCTCGAGGGCGTGCTGGCTCACGAACTCTCCCACATCGGCAATTACGACATCCGCGTCATGACGGTGGCGACCGTGCTGGTGGGCCTGGTTGCGCTGGTGAGCGACCTCTTCCTCCGCTACACCATGTTCGGGTCGGGGCATCGGCGGAGTAACCGGGAAAAGGGTGGCAACGCTGGCATCATCCTGCTCCTGGTGGCCATCGTTGGCGCCGTCCTGGCCCCTATCGTGGCGCAGGCCCTGCGGATGGCGATCAGCCGGCGCCGCGAATACCTGGCCGATGCCAGCGGCGCCCTGCTCTGCCGCCATCCCGAGGCATTAGCCCGGGCGCTGGAGAAGATCGCCAACGACCACGAACCACTCGAGGCCGCCAACAAGGCGACCGCCCACCTCTACATCGAAAACCCGCTGCGCGAGCACCAGAGCTTCCTGAACAATCTCTTCAGCACCCACCCGCCGATCGAGGACCGAATCCGCATCCTGCGCAGTATGTGACGCGCCCTGGCCATGACGGCGGGTTGCCGGCAAGGCAACGCGCCGTTTACGACCTTCCGGACCGCCCAATTACCCCGCATGGTCCGCCCCGGGCGGCCCCGGCCGCGGTACTATCGCCACAGAAACACGACCTCCAGTCAGGGGTCACGGAAGGGAGGAAACGGGAATGACAACGATGAACGGTCGCCGGATCCACGCCCTCTTCCGGGTCTGGATCGTGCAGAGCTAACGGCACGGCCAGGTCCAAACCCACCGGGAGGTCAGACATGAAGATCAGGGTCCATGCCTTCCACCAGAGGTGGAACCGTCCGACCTAGGGCTCGCCCGGCGAGCCAGGCACACCGTCCCGGCCCGGCTGCACCAGCAGACAATAACGCCTCGCGGCAACCGCCTGGGAATGGCGACCGCGGCGCTCCCCCCGGGAGAATCGCAGCAGCGGAACCGGGCCTTTGGACGAAGCATTGAAGCGACAGGCCCCGCGAGCACGGGGCCTGTTCTGTTGCCCAGCAGCACAACCCGCGTCCGGCTAGAATGTCCCGGCCAACGGTATTGGCCCGCGGCAATCTCCCCGGAGGACGGCCCCAAACCTATGGGACTCCGAACGCCTCAGCAGTACATCGAATCGCTCAAGGATAATCGCACCGTCTTCTACCGCGGCGAGCGGGTGCCCGACGTCACCGCGCACCCGGTCATCAAGAAGGCCGTCCACCACGCCTGCCTGGACTTCGAGATGGCCGAGGACCCGGCCTACCGCGACCTGGCCGTTGTCACGGAGGGCGGCGACCAGTACAGCCGCTACTACAAAATTCCCGCCAGCAACGACGACCTCCTCAAGCGCAGCCAGCTCATCGAGGCCGCCACCGCGCTCGGGAAGACGCTCGTCGTCCTGGTCAAGGAAATTGGCACCGATGCCCTGTTCGCCCTCCACAGGGTCTCCCGCCAGGTCGATACGAAGTACGAGACGGACTACTACCGGCGCGTCGAGGCCTTCTATCGCCACTGCCGCGACAACGACCTTGCAGTCTCGGTCGCGCAGACCGATGTCAAAGGGGAT
>JBBIVC010000139.1:0-6451 GCA_037439905.1 Thermoflexus sp. | reverse complement strand
GCCGAAAGCCCCGGGAAGGTCACTGGTTCGCCGCCGTCTGCACCACCGTGATCATCACGTAGAGCACGATAATCACAATCATCGCCGAGAAGTCGATCATCCCCGTCCTCGGCATGATCCGCCGCACCGGGTCGATCAGCGGCTCCGTCACCATGTCCAGCAGCCGCACCAGCTCGTTGTTCCGGTCGATCGGGAACCAGCTCAGCAGCGAGCGGACCACGATGGCGAAGATAAGCACGTAAAGGAACAGCACGAAGACGTTCGCGATCTGGTCGTTCATCAGCCGTTCCCCAGCTCCACGGCGCGCCGGTGGGCTGCCCGGATCGCCTCGCCCACCGTCGCCCGGAACGCCCCCTTCTCCAGTTCATGGAGGGCAGCGGCCGTTGTGCCCGCCGGCGACGTCACCATCGCCCGCAGCTCTGCCGCGGGGCGCCCCGCTGCCTGCGCGTATACCGCCGCGCCATAGACCGTCTGTAGCACCATCTCCTCGGCCTGCGGCCGGGTCAGCCCTACCGCCACGGCGCCCTCCACCATCGCCTCGATGAACAGGAACACATACGCCGGCCCGCTCCCGCTCACCGCCGTCGCCATGTCGAGCTTCTTCTCGTCCTCGACGAAAATCTCCCGGCCGATCGACGCCAGGAGGTTGCGGGCAAGCTCCCGTTGTTCGGCTGGCACCGCCCCGGTCGCCGTCCAGACGCTCATCCCGGCCTTCGCCGCCACCGGCGTGTTTGGCATCACCCGAACGATGCGGTCGTGATGGAACTCACCCGCGATGGTTTCGATCCGCACCCCGGCCATGATGGAAAGCAACAACGCATCCGGCTTCAGCGTCCCCCGCACCGACTTCATGTCCTGGGGCTTCACCGAGAGCAGGACCAGGTCCGCCTCGGCCATCGTCTCGGCCGGGTCCCCCGAGACGCTCACCCCGTACACGCTGTGGAGCTGGGCGCGCCGCGTCTCCACCACATCGCACACGCAAACCCGCGAAGCCTCGAACACTCCACGTTCGAGCGCTGCGGCGAGGATTGCCTCGCCCATCACACCGCCACCAATAATCGCGACCTTCACTGGCGTTCTCCAAACAGGGCCCGCCCCACCCGGATGTGCGTCGCGCCCTCCTCGATGGCGACCTCGAAGTCGCCGGTCATCCCCATCGAGAGGTGCTGCAGCCCTTGCTCGGCGGCCAGCCGCCGCAACTGCCGGAACACCGGCCGCACCGCTTCCGCGTCGGAAGCCTGCGGCGCAACCGTCATCAGCCCCGTCACCCGGACGTTTGGGAGCTCGCGTGCCACGGCCAGCAGCCCGGGCAGCTCCTCCGGGGCGATGCCGTACTTCGTGGGCTCAGCGGCGACGTTCACTTCGATCATCAGCGCGGTGGGGTGGGTGGCAGCGGCGTCGATCGCTCGCAGCAGCCGCTCGGAATCGACCGCGTGGAGTATAGCAAAGGTCCCGAGGGCGGCCCGGACCTTGTTCGTTTGCAGGTGGCCGATGAGATGCCAGGTGGGGGCAGGGAGCCCGAGCCCCCCGGCCGCGGTCCGGACCTCTGCCGCCTTGGCCACGCCTTCCTGCACGCGGTTCTCGCCGAAGTCGCTCAGCCCGGCCTCCATCGCCCCGACAACGACCTCGGCCTGCCACGTCTTGGTGACCGCGATGAGCGTCACTTCGGCCGGGGAGCGTCCCGCGCGCTCACACGCCCGCGCGATGCGTCCCCGCACCGCCACCAGGTTCTCGCGGAGCGCGTCCCGTGCGACTGCCGTGCTCATCGCAGGTCCGGCGGGTGTTTCGCTTCCCACACACCGCGCGCAATCAGCCCGCCCACGACCAGCGCGACCGCCGCCAGCCCGAGCCAGCCGTTGATCATGAACAGCCAGAAGATGAGGATGAGCCCGAACACGAAGCCGAACAGCAATCCGAGCGGAAGGGCGAGGGTCTTGAACACCACCCAGATGATTGCGAACGTCTCGCGCCACGAGCCCGGCGGCGGCTCATCCGGTGGGGGCGTGCTCTGCCCGTAATAGAACCCCATGGCCTCAAGTGTACGCGCCGCACGCTCAACGCATGAGACTGCGGCATCCCCGCCGCCAGGAACGGCCAGGCGTCTGGCCGGGGCGCTTCGTGCCGGTGGGACGGGGACGGGAGCCGGGGACGGGAGCCACAAGGGCCGGCGTCCCCGGCCTGGTCAGCCCCCCTACCTCACCCGCATTTGTTGTAGAAGCAGTTGTGGCAGATCAGGCACCCCTCGGCGTAGTACAGCACCGCGCCGCAGTCCGGGCAGCCCACGCCGCTCGCCACCGCGTCGCTGTGCTTCGTCGCCGCCACGTTCGGGTTCGTGCTCTCCACCACCTGGTCCGCCGGGATGAGCATGGGCTGGACAGCCGCTCCCGCTCCGCCGAACTTCAGCTCCAGCCAGCGGAACACATAGTCCACGATGCTCGTCGCGATCGGGATCTGCTTGTTGCTGGTCGGGCCGCTCGGCTCGAACCGCGTGTTCTTCAGCTTCGATGCCAGCTCCGAGATCGGCACCCCGTACTGGAGCGCGTAGCTCGTGAGCATCGCCACGGTGTCCATCAGGCCCGAGACCGTCGAGCCCTGCTTGTTCACATTGATGAACACCTCGCCCGGCGTGCCGTCATCGAACAGGCCGACCGTCATGTAGCCTTCCTGTTCGCCCACGCGGAACTTGTGCGTGATCGCCTGCCGTTCGTCGGGCAGCTTCCGTCGGACCGGACCCATGGCGCCCGTGATGATCGCCTGGGCCGCCTCGATCGCCTTCTCGCCCTCGCTCTTCTCGGCATGCTTCAGCACCTGGAGCTCCCGCGACCCATCCCGGTAGATGGTGATGCCGTTGCAGCCAGTCCGGTAGGCGAGCTCGTACGCCGTGCGCACGTCATCCACCGTCGCCGAATTCGGGAAGTTGATCGTCTTCGAGACGGCGTTGTCCGTGAACTCCTGGAAGGCCGCCTGCATCCGCACGTGCCACTCCG
This sequence comes from Thermoflexus sp., assembly GCA_037439905.1. Lineage (GTDB taxonomy): Bacteria > Chloroflexota > Dehalococcoidia > Tepidiformales > Tepidiformaceae > Amarobacter. The sequence continues at coordinate 3,464 of JBBIVC010000139.1, read as the reverse complement.
GCGCGATGTCATGCGCCGTCACGAACGTGTCCTTCACCCACTGCGGCACCTCTGGCCGCTCGGCAAGATGTCCACCTTCGGCCAGGAAACGGATGAGCTCCTCGCTGTAGAACCCCTCGGCCTTCGCCACTTCCTCGAACTGCTCGTTTACCTCCATAAGCTCGGTGCGCTTCGTCGGGTCGTTCTTGTCCAGGTAGTGCGAGCGGATGAACGCCAGCGAGAACACGGGCTCGATCCCGCCGGAGCAGTTCGCGATGATGCTGAGCGTGCCGGTCGGTGCGATCGTCGTCCTCGTCGAGTTGCGCATCGGCCGCGGCCCCTCCGGCCCCTTCGGCCCGTAGATCGAATCGGCCCAGTCCGGGAAGTTGCCCCGCACCTGCGCCAGCTGCGATGAGGCGGCATCGGCTTCGCGCTTGATGAACGACATCACCTCCCGCGCCAGTTTCAGCGCCTCCTCCGAGTTGTAGGCGATCCGCAGGTCGATGAGCATATCGGCCCAGCCCATCACCCCCAGCCCGATGCGCCGGATCGCGTGCGAAGTCTCGGCGATCTCCGGGATCGGGTAGTGGTTCATCTCGATCACGTTGTCGAGCAGGTGCACCGTCCGCCGGACCACCTTCCCCAGCCGCTCGTAATCGACTTCCTTCGCCCCGGGCACCCCCTTCGTGAAGTGGTGCAGGTTGATCGAGCCCAGGTTGCACGAATCGAACGGGTACAGCGGCTGTTCGCCACACGGGTTGGTCGATTCGACCGGCCCGCGCTTCGGCACCGGGTTCGCTCGCCCGGCGTTGATCCGGTCGATGAAGATCACTCCCGGGTCCCCGTTCTTCCATGCATTCGCGAGCATCTTCTCCCATACCTCGCGCGCATCCCGCTGCGCGACAACCTGGCCCGAGGTGGGGTTGATGATGTCGTACGTGGTCCCTTGTTCGACTGCCTTCATGAAGGCATCGGTCACGGCCACGCTGATGTTGAAGTTCTGGAGCGTGGTCATGTCCGCTTTCATCGTGATGAACTCATCGATGTCCGGGTGGTCCACCCGGAGGATGCCCATGTTGGCGCCCCGGCGCGTGCCCCCCTGCTTGATCGCCTCCGTCGCCGCGTCGAAGACTTTCATGAACGAGACGGGTCCGCTCGCAACGCCCATCGTCGACTGCACGCGGTCGTGCGCCGGCCGGAGCCGGGAGAACGAAAATCCCGTCCCACCGCCCGACTTGTGGATGATGGCGGTGTTCTTGATTGCCTCGAAAATGCCATCGATCGAATCGGGCACGGGGAGGACGAAGCACGCCGAAAGCTGCTGGAGCTCCCGCCCCGCATTCACCAGCGTCGGCGAATTCGGGAGGAAATCGAGCGAGGCCATCAGCCGGTAGAAGCTCTCCTCTGCGGCCGCCCTGTCACCCTCCGTGCCCCCAAAGCGAAGCTCGGCCTCGGCCAGGTTGTGGGCCACGCGCCGGAACACCTGGTCCGGTGTCTCCATCGCATCGCCACGGTCATTCCGGCGCGCCACGCGCCGCTCGATGACAACTTTCGCGTTCTCCGAAAGCGGCGCGGGCTCGAAATCCCCGTTGTTCAATCCAAGACCTTCCGATGCTGTGGTGACCATTGGCGTTCCTCCCATTTCTTGGCGTCCCGCGGCGGGTGCGGGGCTGGTGATGATACGAACAAACGTTCGGGATTGCTAGCGGTCTCCCGGAGCCAACCGCCCGGGGGCCACCGCCTGGGGCGCCTCGTCAGACCGCTGGATGACCGGGTCGCCCATGCGCGTCCGGCCGCGACTGAGTGTCCGGCCCGTGGTATCGGGTTGCGCCCCGGCGAAGTGCGCCACGAGCACCTCGGCGGCGCCGTGAGGGCCGCGCTCCTGGACCAGGCTCAAGAGCTGCGCCGGCCGGAAGTCGCGCATCGCGAGGAGATACGCCTTCTCGGTGAGCAGCAGGCCGGCCACATCCGCATCGCCGTCCGCGGTTGTGCGGATGGCGCCGTTGGTGGAAAGCGAATGAACTTCCCAGATCTTCATGGCTAGCTCACCGACTCGGCGAAGTGCCGGCTTTCAACGTCCTGGAGCAGCCGCAGCCCACGGGGCTCTTCGCCAACCTCGGGCAGCGCGAGTTGCAGGTTGCGCTCTTCGACCGTGGGCACGCGGCCCTCTTCGAGCGCCTCCACCGCCTGCTTCAACGACTCGATGTCCGTGAACGCACGATACACCGAGGCGAAGCGGATGTACGCGATATGGTCGAGCCGCCGCAGCGCGTCCATCGCCAGCTCTCCCACAAACTGCGATGGAACTTCCGGGCGTCCGTCGCCCATCACCCGCGCTTCGATCTCGGCAACCACCGCTTCCAGCTGCGCAACGGAGATGTTCCGCTTCGCGCATGCCGCCCGCAGCCCCCGGAGCAGCTTCTCGCGGTTGAAGTCCTCCCGCCTCCCGTCCTTCTTTACCAGCTGCACGGTCGAAAACTGCACCGTCTCGACCGTGGTAAACCGCTCCCCGCACGAAATGCACTGCCGCCGCCGGCGGATGCCGTCGTCGTTCGCCCGGGAGTCGGTGACCTTCGAGTCGCGGAAGTGGCAATACGGGCAGCGCACGGTTGACGTAATATCCCTTGAAGCGTCTAGGCACCTTAGCATTTCCCCGAGGTGCGGGGGCGAGTATGGATCAATATCTTGTGGCGCGTCAAGCCTCCGGCCACAAGATATTGTAGCCGTACCATCACACTCTTATTGTCGCGGCCAGATTCGGGGACGCCCTTCCCGCCGCTCCCGGCGCCGGCTAGCGCCGGCCCATCGCCCGCCCGCGCGCAAAGAAATTGCACGCCTCCGTGTCGGTCCAGGGGTTGAGGATACCGCTCCCCGGGTGCAGGCAGGTGCCCCGCCCACCTTCGTGATCTTCCACAAACTCGCGACATCCGCCGCACGTCCTGGCAGGCTCCGCCCGTGAGCCGAACGGCTCGCGCAGCTGTGACATTTCCAGCAGCAGGAACGGGTCCGGTTTCAGAAACTCGTCCTCGCTCACCGGCGGCTGGCGGCGCCATCGCTGCTCGTCCAGCTGTTCGCGGCGCCGTTCGCGTTTGCGGTTCTTACGGTGGCCCACACATGAAGCGTACCGGCGCCGCGCCCATCCCGCGACCCGCTGCTACGCTGCCTGCGGTCTCCTCCGGTCGACTGCGACCGGGAGCTGCTCCTTCCGCCGCTCCCACTGGAACCGCTCCGAGGTCGCCTTGAGCTCCTCGGCCAGCGCCCGCATCTGCGCCGAGGTCTGCTCCAGCTTCGCAGCGTGGGCCGTCATCTCCTGGGTCGAAGCAGCCACTTCCTCGGCTGCCGCGGAATTCTCCTCGCTCGTCGCCGCCACCTGCAGCACTGCATTCTGCAGCGCCCCTGCCGCGAGCGCCGTCTCCGCCGCCCGGCCCGAGTTCCGGTCGGCGGCCTCCGCGATGGACGTGACCGCCCCGATGATTCGGTCCGTC
>JBBIVC010000138.1:0-6494 GCA_037439905.1 Thermoflexus sp. | reverse complement strand
TCCCGCCGCGACGCCGTTGACCGCCGCGATGGTCGGCTTCGGCATCTCGAAGATCAGCCGCGAAATCTCCTCCTGCTGCCGGAGCGCCTCCACACCGCTCAGCACCGAACCGCCACCGTTCCCGCGACTTCCAGAGGCCATCGCCTTCACATCGCCCCCGGCCGAAAACCCGCGGCCCGCTCCGGTAATCACCACACACCGGATCGCCGGGTCGTTCGCTGCCTGTTCGGCCACCCGGAACATCGTGTCCAGCATCTCGGGGTTCATCGCGTTCAGCGATTCCGGCCGGTTCAGCGTGATGATCCCGACCGCTCCGTCGGTGGAAAACAGGACTGTTTCGGACATGAGGCTCCCTCGATCCGTGAATTGCCCGCGATTGTAGCCCAGGCCGCCGGGCCGTGGGCTCCGCTTATCGCACCCCCTCGGCGCGCTTCGCCGCTCCAAACCCCTTCGGTTCGTGGATCAGCACGGCCGCCGCGACCGACGCTCCCACGAGGATCACCCCGATGCTCACGTACACCGCCCCGATCCCGCCGAAGCCGCTCGTGAGCCCCCCGCCCAGCGGCCCCAGGAGGAGCGCCATCGATTGCATGCTCGCTGCCAGCCCGAAGGCGCTGCCCTGCTTTCCATCCGGCGCGCTTGCCGCGATCAATGCGTTGGTCCCCGGCACCATCGCCCCCTGGAAGATGCCCACCGCCCCGAGCAGGAGCATGAATGCCGGCAGGCTGTTCGCCAGCGCCACCGTGGGGTACAGCAGCCCGGTCACCAGGGCCGCCCCTGCCACCACGTTCCGGTACCCCAGCCGCTCGCCCAGCGGCGCCAGCCCAAACGCCGCGATCGTGCTCGTCAGACCGATGACGCTGAACACGAACCCGGTCGCAGCCTCTTCCTTCAGGTCGGATTCCCACCCGAACAGCTCGAAATGCACCCGGTCGGCCCCGCCCGGCGTCGCCTCAGCGAAATCGTCGATGCTCAGCGGCATCACCGGCCGCACGAAGGTGGTGCTCAGCCATAGCACGAAGAGCAGCACCAGCATGAGGATCACCTGCCGCTCTCGCATCACGATGCGCAGGTTCTCTACGAGCCCGCCCCCGTGGCCCCTCGGCTGCGGTGCCTCGGCATCCGCTTCCTCCTCGCCACCCGGGGCCCCCTCCCGGACGAACAGGTACACCAGCACCGCCGCGATGCCATACAGGCCCGCACAGAAAATGAACGATTCGCGAATCCCCAGGTTGGCCGCCACAAGCCCACCGACCACCGGCCCGAGCATGTTCGCCGTGAACTGCCCGGTCTGGAGCGTGCCGAGCGCGTACCCCACGCGCTCCCGTGGGGTGCTGGCCGCCACCAGCGCCGCCGCCGCCCCCATCGTCCCGGCGAAGGCCCCCATCAGGAACCGCAACAGCACCAGCTGCCACACCGCCTGGGCAATGCCCATCACGCCAATGAGCACCCCCGCGCCAATCAGCGCCCGGAGAAACATCGGCTTCCTTCCGAACCGGTCTGCCAGCGACCCCCAGATCGGCGCCGTCAGCGTGAGCGAAAGGCCCGTCGCGCTCGCCGTCAGCCCCGTGTAGAACGCCACCCGCGATTTCTCGGTGACGCCGAGTTCCTGGATGTAGAAGGGGATGAACGGGAAGACAAAATTGGCGCCCATCAGCCCGACAAACACGCCGATCCACACGAAAACCAGGTTGCGCTTCCACGCGGGCCTTCCCGGGGGACGGGTCTTGGAAGTCACGGTCACCGGTCGGCGCTCCCAACCGGGCACAGTCCGTCGGCAGAGGTCACGTTGCGAAATCCAGGCGAGGGGCTGGTAGTTCATCATGCCACCGCCCCCGCCTTCGCGCACCGGGACAGCGCTGGCACGCGATCCGGCCGCTCAGTTCGCCCGCGGCTCCAGCTCGGCCCGCAGCTCGCGAACCTGCGCCGCGTGCTCCTCGGCGTGGTTCGCCCCCCGCTGAAGCAGTTCCCGCACGCTCAACGGCCCGTCAACGGGGTGAATGCCGGTGCGGTCCCAGGCCTTCGCATCGCACTCGCGCAGCAGCTCGGCGCTGGCAAACCGCAGCGACTCGAACAGCGCGATCGCTGCCTCCGGGCTGCGCCACAGGTACTGGAGCTTCCGCTTCCAGTTCCCCTCGTCGAACGCGAACAGCTCCGGCTCGTCTTCCGCGAGGATCAGCCGGAAACGCACCGCCCGCACGAGCTCGGAATCGGCCAGGTGCACCAGCACATCCCGGATCGACCAGCCCTCCCGCCCCGGCCGGGAAATGGTCGACGGGCCCACACCGTGCACAGCCTCGCGGACGACCGCAGGCCCGCGCACGAAACGCGCGAACACGGGCGCAACATCATCGGGCAAGCGCGGCATTGCGCGATTCTAACCGCGCGCTCCTTCGCGCGCCGTCGATTGCCTCCCCTTAGCACTCCGTTTGCTAAACTGCTAACACCATGGCCACCGGACAGCGCGATTACTACGAGGTGCTCGGCGTGAGCCGGGGCGCCGATGCCCAGGAACTGAAGAAGGCCTATCGCCGGCTCGCGATGGAGTACCACCCCGACCGCAACCCTTCGCCGGATGCGGCCGAGAAGTTCAAGGAAATCAACCGCGCCTACGAAGTGCTCTCCGACGACCAGAAGCGCGCGCTCTACGACCGCTTCGGGCACGCCGGTGTTGATGGTTCCGCCGCCGGCGGCCCGGGGGGCTTCGAGGGGTTCCATACCTTCGATGGGTTTGGCGACATCTTCGATGCATTCTTCGGCGGTGGCACGCGTGGCGGCCGCCGCCGGCGCGGCCCCGCCCGCGGCTCGGACCTTCGCTACAACCTCAAGCTCACCTTCGAAGAAGCCGTCTTCGGCACCGAAAAAGAAATCGAGTTCCAGCGGCTCGAACGCTGCGAAGTCTGCGATGGACGGGGCGCCGAGCCCGGCACCGAGCCGGTCATCTGCCCCGAATGCAACGGCGCCGGCGAGATCCGCCGCTCCCAGCAGAGCATCTTCGGCCAGTTCGTCAACGTTGCCACCTGTGGCCGCTGCCAGGGCGAAGGCCGCGTCATCACCAGCCCCTGCGCTGCCTGCCGCGGCACCGGGCGCACGCGCCAAACGCGGCGCATCGCCGTCAAGGTGCCGGCCGGCGTCGATGATGGTGCCCAGATCCGCATCGCCGGGGAGGGCGAATCCGGCCCGCGCGGCGGCGAGCCTGGCCACCTCTACGTCGTCCTCTCCGTCGCCCCCCACGAGCGGTTCGAGCGCATCGAGGACCACATCGTCCTCGATCTCCCCGTCAACGTGGCCCAGGCCGCCCTGGGCGCCGAGGTCACCATCCCCACGCTCGATGGCGACATGCAGTTCGAAATCCCCCCGGGCACCCAGAGCGGCGAGGACTTCGTCATCCGCGGAAAAGGCGTCCCTCACCTCCGCGGCGCCGGCCGGGGCGATATGGTCGTCCGCGTCACGGTTGTGGTCCCCGAGTCGTTGACCGATGAGCAGCGCGAGCTCCTCGAAAAACTCGCCGCCACCATGGGCACGCCCACCCTGCCCCGCCGCAACAAGGGCTTCTTCGAGCGCATTCGCGATGCAATGGCCGGGTAGCCTGTGACCAACCTCTGGTTCGAGATCACCGCCCAGGTCCCGCCCGTACTCGTCGAGGAAGTCTCGGAACTCGTCCGTCTCGTCGCCCCCGGCGGGATCACCGTCGAGGAACCCATCGATATCCTTGGCCCGGAAAAGGGCTTTCGGGTTCGTGGCGGAGAGCCTGTCCTCGTCCGGGCATACCTCCCGAGCTCCGAACTGGGCGCCGTCCTCACCGAGGACCTTCGCCGTTCGATGGAGGCCTACCCCGCTGTCCAGCTCACCGCTCGCCCGGTCTACGAACAGGACTGGGCCGTTTCCTGGCGGGAGTTCTTCGGCGTCGTCGATACCGGCGGCCGCGCCGTCATCGTCCCATCCTGGGTCGAACACGAGGTCCTCCCCGGCCAGGTCGCGATCCGGCTCGACCCCGGCCAGGCATTCGGCACCGGCCACCACGAGACCACCCGCCTCTGCCTCGCCGCGCTCGATACCCTCGCACGGCCCGGCATCACGATGCTCGATGTTGGCACCGGTTCTGGCGTCCTCGCCATCGCCGCGGTCAAACTCGGCGTCCCGCGGGTCGTCGCGATCGATATCGACCCCATCGCCGCCGAGATCGCCCGCCGGAACTGCGACGAGAACGGCATCGGCGCCGAGGTCGCCATCAGCGCAGGAGTCCTGGCCCCCTCCCATGAAGGCCGCTACGAGCTGGTACTCTCCAACATCAGCACCGATGCCAACATCGGCCTTGCCCCGTCGTTCGCTGTGGTGGTCCAGCCCGGTGGCGACCTCGTCCTCTCCGGCATCCTCGCGCCGGATGCCCGCCGCGTGGTTGATGCGATGCAACCCCACGGCTTCGACCTCGTCGCCATGGCGCACGAACGCGATTGGTGCCTGGTTCACCTGCGCCGCCGGCCCTGAGCCCATCGACAAGCGCGCCGCCCGCCGTACACAATCCGCCCATGCTCCAGCCTTCCAGCGCACGTACGCGCCCCCGGTCCCGTGACTGACCACCGCTCCCCCGGGGCGCGCCTGCGCAGCCTGATGGCACGCGACACCGTCGTCGCCCCCTTCGTGTTCGATGGCGTGCAGGCACGCCTCGCCGAGGCGGCAGGATTCGAGGCCGTGTACATGTCCGGGTTCGGCACGGCCGCCTCCCACGGCCTCCCCGACCTCGGCCTCATTGGCCTGGGCGAAATGTCCGCCAACGCCGCCCGCATCGCCGCCGCCGTCTCCGTTCCCGTCATCGCCGATGCCGATACGGGCTACGGCAACGAGACGAACGTCGCCCGCACGGTTTCCCTCTACGAACGCGCCGGTGTGGCCGCCCTCCACATCGAAGACCAGGAGTGGCCGAAGCGCTGCGGATTCCTCGAAGGCAAGCGGGTCATCCCCATGGACGAGATGGTCCTCAAGGTCCGGGCCGCGGCCCGCGCCCGCACCGACCCCGCATTGGTCATCATCGCGCGCACCGACGCCCTCCAACCGCACGGATGGGACGACGCAATCGCTCGCGCCAGGGCCTACTACCAGGCAGGCGCCGACGCCGTCTTCGTGGATGGCCTGAAAACGCGCGACCTGGTGGAGCGCGCCGCGCGAGACCTTGCCGGCATCCCCCAGCTGCTCAACTCATGGCTGCTCACGCCGGCCGAGGCGCGGGCGATGGGCTTTGCCATCTACATCCACCTCGGCGTCATGTTGCGGCACTTCGCCGACTTCCAGGCCGCCCTCGCCGAGCTCCGCGACACGGGCCGTGTCCGCGTGCCCGCCGATGCGCTCTCCGTCGAGCCGATCACCCGGCTCCTCTCGCGCGAATGAGCGGCTAGCCGCCGCCGGCCTGACACCAGCCGCCTCACCCCGGCTACGGGCATGATCCGAACCGGCAGCGGCGTTCCCTTGCGACGGTTCCGGCTGGCCATCCCACGCAGCCATCTCGCGCCCCCTCAGAACGCCAGCGGCTCGCCCGTCTCGAGGAGCGACTTCAGGCTGTTCAGCAGCGGCGCCCACCCCTGGGAGATGGATGCAAACGTCCGGCTACCGGGCTCGAACCGATCGTGGCGGAGCTCGACCTTCGTCGTTGCTCCCATCGCGGTCAGCTCCCAGGTCACCCGGGAGGACGGCTCCTGCGCCATCTCCGGGTCATAGAGCGCCCGCCACGTGTAGGAAAGCCTCCGCGGCGGGTCAACTTCCAGGACCTCGCCGGTCACCGCCGGCTGCCCATCGGGCTGGCGGTACTCCAGCCGTCCCCCGGGTGTCAATTCCGCCACGAAGGTGGTCTCGTGGAAGTACCGGCGGGTCAGTTCCCCGTTGGTGATCCCTTCCCACACCTGCTCCGGTGTTGCGCGAATGTAGACGGTGTACACGTGGACCGGCTTTTCCATGTCTTCGAACTCCATGCTGTACTTCAGGTCGGCCATCGCCCGCGCAAACGGTTGCGCGTACTTGCTGATCCAGCGGTCGGCCACCTGCTGGATCGGCACCGGGTTCAGGTAGTGGAACTTCTCCCGGCCCACCTTCTTCGTGGTGATCAGCCCGGCCGACTCCAGCACGCCGAGGTGCTTCATCACCCCAAAACGCGACATCGCCGGCAGCTGCGCCTGCAGTTCACCCAGCGTCTGGCCGTCGCGCTCGAACAACGCGTCCAGCAGCAGGCGCCGGCTCGCATCGGCGAGCGCCCTGAACACCTCTTCCACTCCCGTGAGTATATGTGACCATTTGGTAACGTGTCAACCCCTGCCTCCCGCCCGCTATCCGCGGAGATGACGACCGGCGATTCGCCGCTATCATTCCCGCCTACCGCCTAGACGCCGAACCTGATACGGTCGCCTTACCCCGGGGTTAAGAAGAATGGGTGAACTTGGGAGCTTGCTGACCCGCGCGCGCGAAGCTCGCGGACTCACGCTCGAAGACGCCGAACGCGACACGCG
>JBBIVC010000137.1:0-6510 GCA_037439905.1 Thermoflexus sp. | reverse complement strand
GGGCTCCCTCCGCGCGTGGGCACCCAGGTGGCCATCATCTCGCAAGGGCTGGAGCGCGCCTACGACCGGGCGCGGGGCCTGGAGTTCTCGGGATACCGGGCGGTGGCGTGTGGCGACCCCGGGCAGGCCATCGAGTGCATCGAGGAGTCCCGCCCGGATGCCATCGTTGTCGATCTCGGACGCGAGCTGGGGTTTCCCGGCGATGTGGTGGCACGTGTGCGCCAGGTCACCACGGTCCCGGTGCTGGTGGTGGGGTGCGCCGGCACTTCGGCGGAGATGCTGCGCTGCTACGAAGCGGGGGCGGACGACTACTGCCGCCCACGGTGTCCGACGGAGGAGATCGACCTGCGGCTGCGGGCGATTTTCCGGCGCATGGAGATGGAGTCGCCGGCGGCGAGACGGGGCGCGGCGCCGGAACGGATCCGGGTCGGCGACATCGAGATTGACATGGCGGCGCAGACGGTGCGAAAGCGCGGGCACGAGGTGCCGCTTTCGCCGACGGAGTTCAGGCTGCTGGCGACGCTGGCGGAGCACCCGGGTGAAGTGGTCCCTTCGCGGGCACTCATCGCGAGGGTCTGGGGAAACCAGTACGCGGGCGAGACGCATTACCTGCGGCTGTACGTCCGGTATCTGCGGCAGAAGCTGGAGGACGAACCGAGCAATCCCCGCTACATCGTGAACCGGTGGGGTTCGGGGTATTCGCTCGAAGAGCCGAAGCGTTCGGCGGCGCGCGCCGGGTAGACGGCGTCCCCGGCAACGTCCAGAATCGGCTCCCACCAACCGCGAGGAGCCAGCATGTCGACACCCCACTCCATCCTCCGCAGCTCGATGCGCTCGATGCACGCGTTGCTCGACAAGGCGGTCGAGGGCATGACCGCGGACCAGCTGAACTTTCGTCCGCGGGAAGGTGGGGTGAGCGCGTTCTTCAGCCTGTGGCACTACGTGCGCACCGAGGACAACATCATCAACTGGGTCGCGCAGCAGAAGCCGACCGTGTGGCTCGAGGGCGGATACGACCAGGCCTTCGGGCTGCCGCGGACGAGCCAGGGCACGGGCATGACCACGGACGAGGCGAATGCAGTGCAGATCCGCGATGTGGCGAAATGGCTCGAGTACCAGCAGAAAGTGTGGGCCGCGACCGATGCCTACCTGGCCGGGATGTCGCCAGAGGAGTTCGACGAGCGCCAGGTGACGATCAAGCCGCTGGGGCCGATGTCGCTCTGGGACGGGATTTACGGCGTGTGCCTGAGCCATGGCTACCGGCACGTTGGCGAGATCGAGTACGTGCGCGGCGTGCAGGGCCTGGGCGGGTTGACGATCTAGGCCGGCGGCTGCTCGCAGCCAACCACCACGTAGTCATCGACGCGACGGAATCCCATCGCCTGGTAGAGGGGAAGCCCGAGTTCGGTCGCTTCGAGGCAGGCGGCGCCGGCCCCGGCAGCGCGGCCCGATTCGATTGCGGCAGCCGTGAGGGCGGCGCCCAGCCCCTGCCTCCTGCGTGACGGGGCGACGTAGACGTTATGCACCCCAACGACGCCATCGTGGATGACCGCCATCCATCGCGCGACGGGCACCCCTCCGATGAGCCCAAGGTGCATGCTCACACCCTCCATCGCGGCAGCAGCCGAAACCATGGCGAGCTGGAACGCCTGGTCGGAGTACTCCTCGCGGTCGGCATCGCAATAGAGGGAGCGGTCTTCAGGCGTCTCGACGGTCCGGATTTCGACGCCTGGCGGTGCGGCGAACCCGGCGGGGAGTGGGTGAAGGGTCATGAGGGGCTCGCGCCACCAGAACTGGAAGCCTTCGAGCATGGAGGCGGCGAGGAGTGGTCCGTCGACAGTCCCGCGGAGGTCGAGGCGGAGGTTCAGGCCGCGAATCGCGTACCAGTCCATGGCATCGCGCAGGGCGCGGCGGGGGTTGGTGACCGGGTCGACGACCACAGCGATGTTGAATTTCGAAACGCCGATGCCGGCATTGATGCAGAGGAGTGGACCGACCCGTTCGGCCTCGCCGTCCGGCCCGAGGCGGGCGATGCGGTGGAGGGCGTGGACGTAATTTGCGTGGAGCTGGGCGGGCGTGGGTGGGGTCATGGGCGCCATGGTAACCGTGCCGGGCCGCGGACGCCGGTTTCGGCGATAATGGGTCCCGGAAAGCCGGAGGAACCGATGGAACAGCCCAGCCAGGAATCGATCGACAAGATGTGGAATTACGCGATGAAGTTCGCGGAGAAGTCGGGGACGCACCTGCACCCGGATCGGTTCATCACCGAGGGAGTGATCCTCGGGCTGGCCTCGAACATCGACAAGTACGGGCGGCCGCTGTGCCCGTGCAACTTCTATCCTTCGAAGGATGAGAACGGGAACTGGCCGGAAGGGCTCTACCTCCCGCGCGAAGAGGAGGTGAAGCGCCGCACGTGGATCTGCGCCTGCGACGAGATGCAGCTGTACAAGTATTGCCACTGCCTGCTGTTCGTGACCGAGGAGGGGCTGCCGATCACGGAGTACCTGCCGGAGGGCCATGAGGGGCGGGAGATCTACGGCCTGGTGAAGGACCCGACACCGGGCCAGGGGCGGGCCCTCTGGAAAGCCCTGGAAAAGCAGAAAGAGAAGGACGCCGGCTAGCCGCCGGCTCCGCGAGAGCGGCGAGGTTACCTGGTGCCAGACCCACGACTGATCTCCTCGGAAACGGCGTACGCCGGCCGCCTGTTCACGGTCTCGCTCGACAGGATCGAGATGGATGGTGGCGTGATCGCCGTGCGCGAGACTATCCGCCACCCCGGCGCGGTGTGCATGGTGCCGGTGACCGACGATGGAAAGCTGCTCCTGGTGACCCAGTACCGGCACGCGGCGGGACGGCGGCTGCTGGAGCTGCCCGCTGGCACGCTGGAACCGGGGGAGGATCCGCTGGCGGCGGTTTCGCGCGAGCTCCAGGAGGAGGTCGGGCAGCGGCCGGGCAGGGTCGTGCCGCTGGTAGGGTTTTTCGTGGCGCCCGGCTACACCACCGAGTACATCCACCTGTACATCTGCAGCGAGCTGGAGCCATCGCGGCTGGACGGGGACGAGGATGAGGACATCGAGGTTGAAATCCGATCGCAGGCGGAGGCGCTGGCGGCGATCGAGTCCGGCGAGATTTGCGACGCTAAGTCGGTGATTGGTGTGCTGCGGTGGTTGCGGACGGTTGAATCAACCAATCGATAGGTGAGGCAACCTTCTATAGCAGGCATGCACGGCGCCACATTGCTGGCCCCAAGGCGCGGTCGTAGGATTCCGCGTGGGGCAGCGGCATGGTCAGTCGCCAGCCGCCTGTTGCGGGACCGGATCAGCGAACGGAATCCGTCCTGGGAACGTCCAAGGAGGGTGGGCATGCTCACAGGTTCAGCGGCGCGCGGCCCGAAGCCGCTGCGACAGCGGCGCGTGCGGCCGCGATTCTGGCTGCTCGATTTCTACGGGTCGGCAGTGGGGAAGAAGGCGGTCATGGCCGTCACGGGCATTCTGCTGCTGGGGTTCGTCCTGGCTCACATGCTCGGCAACCTGCACCTCTACGAATCGGCCGAGAAGATGAACCACTACGGGGAGTACCTGCGGGAGATAGGGTCGCCCATCCTCCCGCACAGCGGGGCGCTCTGGATCCTCCGGGTCGGGCTGATCGTGGCGTTCGTGCTCCATATCCATGCCGCGGCCACGCTCACCATCATGAACCGGCAGTCGCGGCCGGTGGGGTACAAGGGCGGCCGCGACTACATCGCGGCGAACTACGCGGCTCGGACGATGCGGTGGAGCGGCGTCATTGTCGGGTTTTACCTGCTGTTCCACCTGGCCGACCTGACGTGGGGCACGGGAATCGCCGCGACGGACGAGTTCACGCGAGGGGAGCCGTACCAGAACGTGGTGGCGAGCTTCCAGCGCGAGCCGGTGGCCATCCTGTACATCATCGCGAACCTGCTGCTGGGGCTGCACATCTATCACGGGGCATGGAGCCTGTTCCAGTCGCTGGGGTGGTCGCACCCACGGTTCAACCACTGGCGGCGCGGATTCGCGATTGCGTTCGCCGCTGTCATCGTCATCGGCAACGTTTCGTTCCCGGTCGCCGTGATGACCGGGCTGGTCGAGTAGGAGCTGCCCCATGACGCTCGATGCAAAGATCCCTGCGGGCCCGCTGGCGGAGAAGTGGAGCAACGCGAAGTTCGAAACGAAGCTGGTCGCGCCGCAGAACCGGAGGAAGTTCGAGATCATCGTGGTGGGCACCGGGCTCGCGGGCGGGGCGGCCGCCGCCACGCTCGGCGAGATGGGCTACAACGTGAAGGTGTTCTGCTTCCAGGACAGCCCCCGGCGCGCCCACTCGATTGCCGCACAGGGCGGCATCAACGCGGCGAAGAACTACAAGAACGACGGCGACAGCGTCCACCGGCTGTTCTACGACACGATCAAGGGCGGGGACTACCGGGCACGCGAGGCGAACGTCTACCGCCTGGCCGAAATCAGTGTGCAGATCATCGACCAGTGCGTTGCCCAGGGGGTCCCGTTCGCGCGCGAGTACGGCGGGTTGCTGGACAACCGGTCGTTCGGAGGGGCGCAGGTCGCGCGGACGTTCTATGCGCGCGGCCAGACGGGTCAGCAGCTGTTGCTCGGGGCCTACCAGGCGCTCGAACGGCAGATCGATGCCGGCACGGTCCAGATGTTCCCGCGGCACGAGATGCTGGAGCTCGTGGTCGAAAACGGCCGAGCGGTCGGGATCATCGCGCGCGACCTGGTGACGGGCGAGATTTCGCGGCACTCGGCCCACGCGGTGGTGCTTGGAACGGGTGGCTACGGCAACGTGTTCTACCTTTCGACCAACGCGAAGGGGAGCAACGTGACCGCGGCATGGCGGGCGCACCGGAAAGGCGCCTACTTCGCGAACCCGTGCTACACCCAGATCCACCCGACCTGCATCCCGGTGAGCGGCGACTACCAGTCGAAGCTGACGCTGATGAGCGAATCGCTGCGGAACGATGGGCGCATCTGGGTGCCGAAGGACAAGAACGACACCCGCCCGCCGAACCAGATCCCGGAATCGGAACGGGACTACTACCTCGAGCGGATCTACCCCTCGTTCGCGAACCTTGTCCCGCGCGATGTGGCTTCGCGGGCGGCAAAGCGGATGGTTGATGATGGCTATGGCGTGGGACCGCTGAAGAACGGGGTGTACCTGGACTTCAAGACGGCCATCGAGCGCCTGGGGCGGAACGTCATCGAACAGCGTTATGGCAACCTGTTCGACATGTACGCGAACATCAGCGGGGAAGACCCGTACCAGGTGCCGATGCGCATCTACCCGGCGGTGCACTACACGATGGGCGGGCTGTGGGTGGACTACAACCTGATGTCGAACCTGCCGGGGCTGTTCGTCATCGGCGAAGCGAACTTCTCCGACCACGGCGCCAACCGGCTCGGAGCTTCGGCGCTGATGCAGGGCCTGGCCGACGGGTACTTCATCCTGCCGACAACGATCGCGGGCGAACTGGCCAACCAGCTCAACCAGCCGCCGGCGTCGACGGACTCCCCGGCCTTCCGGGAAGCCGAGGATGCGGTGCGGGAGCGGACGAGCAAGCTGCTCAGCATCCGGGGGAACCGCACGGTCGATTCGTTCCACAAGGAGCTCGGGAAGCTCATGTGGGAGTACTGCGGGATGGCGCGGAACGCCGCGGGGCTGAAGCACGCGATGACGGAAATCAGCAATCTGCGGGAGGAGTTCTGGCGCGATGTGAAGGTCCTCGGCGACGGGGAATCGTTCAACCAGTCGCTGGAGAAGGCAGGGCGGGTGGCCGACTTCTTCGAGCTGGCGGAGCTCATGTGCCAGGACGCGCTGCATCGCGAGGAATCGTGCGGCGGCCACTTCCGGGAAGAGCACCAGACCCCAGAAGGCGAAGCGCAGCGCGACGACGACAACTTCGCGTATGTGGCTGCCTGGGAATTCAACGGCCCGGGCAAGGCGGCCACGCTGCACAAGGAAGACCTGGTGTTCGAGAACGTCCACCTCGCGCAGAGGAGCTACAAATGACCCTGAACCTCACCCTCAAGGTCTGGCGCCAGAAGGGGCCGAACGCACCCGGCGATTTCGAAACGTACGAAGCGCGAGACATCGACGAGGATATGTCGTTCCTCGAGATGCTGGACGTCGTGAACGAGCGGCTCATGGCCGAAAACAGGGAGCCCATCGCCTTCGACCACGATTGCCGGGAGGGGATCTGCGGTTCGTGCGGCATGGTGATCAATGGCATCCCGCACGGGATGAAGAAGCTGACGACGACCTGCCAGCTGCACATGCGGAACTTCAAGACGGGCGACACGATCACGGTCGAGCCATGGCGGGCCGCATCGTTCCCGGTGATCAAGGACCTGGTGGTCGACCGTTCGGCATTCGACCGGATCATCCAGGCTGGCGGTTACATCACCGCGCCGACTGGCGCCGGGCGCGACGCCAACGAGATCCTGCTCCGCGCCCGCCTCTCCCCCTTCAAGGCCTCCACGG
>JBBIVC010000136.1:0-6516 GCA_037439905.1 Thermoflexus sp. | reverse complement strand
TGACAGCCTCGGCGTTCGAACGGTACCGGCAAAAGGGATACCTCGAACGCGCGACCTGAGCCTCAGCGGAAGTGCGGCATCACCGTCTCCGCGAACAGCTTCGCCGGCGTAATCGTCTCCCGCCCGAAGAATTCTATCAGGAACATCGTGCAGCCCAGGTCGATGTGCTTCTGGATCTGCGCCCGCACGGTCTCCGGGCTGCCCGCGATCGCCAGCGGACCAGTCGGGTCGCCCATATGCCCGCCGAAGATCTTCTTCGCCGTCTCCACCATCGGGCCGGCGCTCGCCTCGTCCGGGGCGATCGTCACCAGGCACTGCTGGCTGATGACGATGTTCGCCGGGTCCCGCCCCACCGCCGCGCAATGCTGCTTCAGCACCTCCACCTTCTGGGGCAGGCGCGCCTGGTGCACCGCCATGTTGTTCCAGATCGCCGCGTGCTGCGCCGCCAGCTTCAGCGTCACCTTCTCGCCAGCGCCCCCGATCAGGATCGGCGGCGTGCGCACCGGCTTCGGTTCGCACACCACATTCTGGGCGCGCACATACTTGCCCTCATACGTCACCGATGGCTCGCTCCACATCGCCTTCAGCAGTTCCACCGTCTCGCGGAGCTGGCCCAGCCGTTGGCCCGTCGGAAGGAACGGCACCCCGAAGTCCGTGAACTCGCGCGGCATCCACCCGGCTCCCAGCCCCGGGATGATCCGCCCCCCGGCGATGTTGTCGATCGTCGCGATGACCTTCCCGAGCTGGGCCGCGTTCCGCATCCCCGCCGGTGTCACCAGCGTCCCGATCTCCACCCGCTCCGTAATCGCCGCGACCGCCGAGACCAGCGACCACGCCTCCAGGATCGGGATCGAGGGCGACTGCGGGCCGTACAGGTGGTCGCACACCCACAGCGAGTCGTAGCCCATCGCCTCGAACTCGCGCGAAGCCGTCTTCGCCTCCTCCCATGTCCGCTTGATCTGCGGGATCGTGACCCCGAAGTGCACCTTCGCCATTCACCTGTCTCCCGATTGTGGTGTCTTGTGCGCGAACGATAGCCCCACACGGGCGCATTGTCAGGTCGCTCGTTCATCGCCGGGCTGTACGATTCGCCCATGACGATCTACCTGGTCCGCCACGGGCAGGCCGCCGCCGGCTCCGAGGACCTTGACCCCGGCCTGGCCGCGATCGGCCACCGCCAGGCCCTGGCCACCGCCGAATCGCTGCGCAGCCTCCGCGTCGCGCGACTCGTGGTTTCGCCTTTGCGTCGCACGCGCGAAACCGCCGAGCCACTCTCCCGCACCTTCGGCCTCACCGCCGAGATCCGGGAGGAAGTTGCGGAGGTCTTCGACCCGGAGATGCCGGCCGAGCAGCGCGTGGCCATGATTGGCCCGCTCATGGCCGGCCGCTGGAGCGAGCAACCCGGGCATCTGCGCCGCTGGCGCCAGCGTGTGGTCGAAACGCTGATCGAGCTCGGCCTCGAGACGGCCTCCCGCAATGGCGACCTCGTCGTTGTCTCCCACTACATCGCCATCGGCGCCGCCATCGGCTCGGCGATTGGCGACGACCGTGTGGTGCCTGTGCCCATGGCGAACTGTGCCATCACCACCATCGAAGCCGGGCACGGCGGGCTCACGCTCCTCGAAGCCTGCTCCGTCGCCCATCTCCCGCCCGAGCTGGTCACGGGCGCCGGGCAGGCGCAGCCCGGGCGCCGCTAACAACCGGGGCGCCGCCCGGCTGGCGCCCCGCCATGGACGAGTCCGCCAACCCTGGCGGAAGGACCAATCGCACGTTTGCCCCGTGGCGACCGTGCCGGGCCACGAGACTCTGCCGCCCGCTGGTTAACGAATCGAGACGCTCCCGCTACTTGCCCTGGAACACCGGCGTGCGCTTCTCCATGAAGGCGCGCCGCGCCTCCTTGCCGTCCTCGCTCGCGAACGCCATCCGGATGCTTGCCAGCTCCAGCCGGCACTGCGCCTCCAGGTCGATGGCCGTCGTCGCCTTCACCAGCGTGCGCTTCGTCAGTCGCATCGTGATCGGCGAGACCACACTGCACAGGTGCTGGCAGTACTCCGCCAGGCGCGCATCCCACCGGTCGTCGTCGACTACCTCGCCCACAAGGCCGAGACGGAGCGCTTCTTCGGCATCGACAGTTTTGCTCTCCAGCAGGAAGCGCATCGCCTGCTCGTAGCCGAGCGCCTGCGAGAGCGTGAAGGTCATCCCGCCATCGGGCGAGCCGCCGATCCGCGGGTAGCCCGCCAGGATGCGCGCGCTGCGCTTCATGAGCCGGATATCCGTTCCAAGCGCCAGCGACAGGCCCGCGCCCACCGCAACTCCGTTGATGCCGCCGACGATAGGCTTCTCACAGCGTTGCCGGAGGGTGAGGAGGAACTGCGAAACCCACCCAAGGTCATCGAGCTGTGTGTTCTGGGGCGTCTTCGGGCTGTAGTCGCCCGTGCCTCGCAGGTCCAGCCCCGAACAGAAAGCGTCGCCGCTCCCGGTGAGGCAGATCAGCCAGACATTATCGTCGTCCATCGCCGCCTCCACCGCCCCGAGCACGCCCCACGCGAGCTCCATGTTGACGGCGTTCTTCACCTCGGGACGGTTCATGCGGATCGTGCGGACGTGGCCCTCATCGGAAACCAGTACGACATCGGTCATCGGTGGTACTCCCGTGCGCAGGCTGCGCAACGGCCGTGAGTATAGAGGAAGTTTCGAAAAGCTACCCACTACGTCGAGGAGCCCCCGGCGACCATGCCGGGGGCTCCTCGTTGTGTGACGGGCCGTACCGCCTCAGGCGACGGCGCTGAGCGGCTGCGGCTTGATGTTCTCGTTACCGCTGAACACGTTGGTCGGGTCGTAGCGCAGCTTCAGCTTCGCCAGCCGTTCGAACGCCTCGGCCCCGTACGACTCGCGCACCCGCCCCTCGCCCTCGTCCTGGAGGAAGTTCGAGTACGCGCCGCGGCGGTATCCGGAGATCGCCTGCCAGAACGAATCGACCCAGCGTTCGTTCTCGGCGTCCTCTTCCGGGTTCTCCCAGTGGTCGATGATGGCGAGCATGTACTGCGCATCCCGGTGCGAGAACGCCGTGGCCTCACGCGCGACGCGATTCATGGCGCCATTTCCGATGGGCCGCACCTGCAGGAAATTCATGCTCGCCGGGCCGTTCTCCACGAATGCCAGCGTCGCATCCAGGATGTCGTCGTTGAGCTCGTCGTAGAACCCGGAACGCACCCGGGCGCGGGCGGGCGCCTCCGCCGGCTCAAGGTATGCGTACAGGCCCGAAAGCGGCATCGGCCCAAGCGTATCCGCAATCGGTTCGGCCAGCGCACGCAGCGGCGCCACCGCCTCCGGGCCCTTCTCCACGTCCCCCGAATAGGCCGTGAACACGATCAGCGAAGGCGTACCGACCTTGTCCTCCGGAATGAACGGCATCGGCGGAGCCAGCATCACGTTGCCGATCGTCGACAGCTCTTCCGGGGCCTCCAGCGAAAGCTTCGCGTACTCTCGGATCACGTCCTTCGTCGCAGGCAGCACCAGCGCGCCGCCGTAGATCTGCGGCACCTCCACCAGCCGGTACTGGAAGCCGGTGACGACCCCGAAGTTTCCACCGCCGCCGCGCAGCGCCCAGAAGAGCTCGGGGTTCTCGGTTTCCGTCGCCTGGATGATCTGCCCGTCGGCCGTGACCATTTCAATGCCAAGCAGGTTGTCGATGGTCAGGCCATGCTTCCGCACCAGGTAGCCGATGCCCCCGCCAAGGGTGATCCCGCCCAGGCCGACCGAACCGGCATCGCCGAACGGCACCGCGAGCCCGTACGGCTCGACCGCCGCAAGGAACTCGCGCGCAACCGCGCCCGACTGCGCCCAGGCCGTGCGATGCTCGGCGTCCACCCGGATGTTGTTCATGCGGCGCATGTCGATGACGAGGCCGCCGTTGTTCACGCTGTGGCCGCCAATGCTGTGGCCGCCACCCTTTACGCTGAGCTTGAGCCCGAAGCGCCGGGCGAAGGTGATGCTGCGGCTCACGTCGGCCGCGTCCTCGGCCCGCACGATGATCGCGGGCTTGCGGTTGTAGATGGTGTTCTTGGCCTCACGGGCGGTCTCGTAGTCCGGGTCGCCCGGCAGGACGACCTGGCCCTTGATGCGGAGACGGAACGCCGTCCACGCCTCCTGGCTGATCTGTGGCAGTGCAGTGGTAATTCCCACGCGTGTTGTTCTCCTCTACCTGTTTGGGCCTCTGTGGTGGCCCTTCCGCAAACGACCGTAGCGCCCGCCCGCGCGCCCAAGGATCAGTCCAAAGGAGGAGGTGCAAGGCCCGGCGTGGAGTGGTTCACAGTACAACTACCCGGGCCCCGTGAGCCGCTTCACACAGCCGCCGCTCAGGGGATCCGCGCGCCAGGTATCGCGTCGTAGGGGGGCAGGTACGGCTTGATATCCAGCACCGGCGTCCCATCGATCGCGTCCAGCCCACGCACGCGCAGCACGCTCCCCTCCCGTCCAAGCAGCGCCACCGCCGACACCCCCAGGTGGTTCGGCCGCAACTGGCTCCGCGTCGCGAAGATGCCGTACGCGCGCCCGCTCTCCAGGGTCAGCTGTTCCGGCTTCTCGGGCGCGGACGCCGCCACATCCAGGTAGAACACCACCAGGATGTGGCTATATCGCTCGATTCCCTCGATCCGCGCGGCGTGTTCCGGCAGGAGCTCGATGCTGCTCTCCACCCGCTCCCAGCCTCGCGGCTGCGGCTTCGTCACCGCGTTCCGCACATACCCGATCGCGTCGAGGGTTACCCGCGCCGGCGGTGCCGGCCGCGCCCAGTCTTCCTTCCGCCTGCGCCCGAACACGGCGCTCAGCCGCCGCGCTGGGCCCGGAACACCGCGGGGTCGATGCCGAACCCGGAAGCGATCCGTTCCCCCATCTCCCCAAACCGCCGCCCCGCGGTCAGTCCTCCATCAACCACGATCGCCTGCCCGGTGACGTAACTGGCCTCGTCGCTGGCGAGCCAGAGCGCCGCGTTCGCGATGTCCTCCGGCGCCCCTGTCCGGCCCATCGGCGGCCAATCGGCAAAAGCGCTGTCGATGTTCTTCAACGCCGCTTCGGCCGCCGCGCCCTGCATGCCGATCGCGCTGGTGAAGATGTTCGTGAGGATGAGCCCCGGGCAAATCGCGTTCACGCGGACGTTGAATTCGGCCAGCTCCACCGCCAGGCACCGGCTGAAGTGCGCCACCGCCGCCTTCGCCGCGCTGTACGTGAGCGGCCCAAACCCCGACTGCAGCCCTGCGATGCTCGCCGTGTTGATGATCACCCCCCGGCGCGCCGGCTTCATCACCTTCGCCGCGTGTTTCGCTCCCAGGAACACCCCCCGCAGCAGCACATTCATGGTCTGGTCGTACCCGGACATATCCAGCTCGTCGATCGGCCCCGAGACGCCACCGAATCCCGCATTGTTGAACATCACGTCCAGCCGCCCCCAGCGGCTCATCGCAAGGTCCACCGCCGCGGCGACCTGGGCTTCGTCGCTCACGTCCGTCCGGAGAAAGGCCGTCTGGGGGCCCAGCTCCTCCGCAAGCTGCGCGCCCCGCCCTTCCTGGATGTCGGCGATGACCACCCGCGCGCCTTCGGCGGCGTACTTCCGCACCGTCCCCTCGCCAATCCCGCTGGCGCCCCCGGTGATGATCGCAACCTGGTCCTGAAGTCGAGCCATGTATCCACTCCGAAACGTGTGCCCGGAGTGTACGTGCCACTGGCCCCGGTGTCCCGGCCTACTGGTTCCCCGGCATCCTGAACTGCGCCAGCCGCTGCTCCGCCGCCGCCTGCCGCTCCGACCACAGTCGGCCCGTGGTGATGCCGCCATCCACTACCAGCGCGTGGCCGGTCACGAAGCTC
This sequence comes from Thermoflexus sp., assembly GCA_037439905.1. GTDB lineage: Bacteria > Chloroflexota > Dehalococcoidia > Tepidiformales > Tepidiformaceae > Amarobacter. The sequence continues at coordinate 654 of JBBIVC010000136.1, read as the reverse complement.
GCAGCGTCGCTCGCCAGCCATGCAGCCGCTTCCGCGATATCGCGCGGCAATCCCGCCCGCTTGATCGGCTGCCCCTGTGCAAGACGCGCCTTCATCAGCTCCACGGTCAGGTCCGCCTGCTCGGCATCGAGCCCCATCCCCTTGCCGAAAATCGGCGTCGCGATGCCGCCCGGGCAAATCGCGTTCACGCGCACCCCGCTCTCGCCAAGTTCGTTCGCCACCGACTTCGTGAGGTGGATAACCGCCGCCTTCGCCGCACTGTAGATGTGCGGACCGAAGCCGATGCCCACGCCGGCCACGCTCGCCGTGTTGATGATGCTGCCCCACCCCTGCGCTTTCATGATGGGCGCCGCGTGCTTCATCCCGAGCACGACGCCCCGCAGCAGCACGCCCATGGTCCGGTCGTACTCCTCCATGTCCGTCGACTCGATGGGCCCCGCGACACCCCCGATGCCCGCGTTGTTGAACATCACGTCCAGGCGCCCCCACTTCGCCACCGCCTGCGCGATGGCTCCGCGCACATCGTCTTCGCGGGCCACATCGGTGTGGCAGTAGCTTGTGGCCGGGCCCAGCTCCTCGGCCAGCTTCTCGCCGCGAGCGTCTTGAATATCCGCGATCAGCACGCGCGCGCCTTCCTCGGCGAACAGGCGCACC
>JBBIVC010000135.1:0-6543 GCA_037439905.1 Thermoflexus sp. | reverse complement strand
CACCAGCTCGTTCCGCAACCGGTCCGGGAAGGGGGCCGGCGCCGGCGCGTGCGATGGCTCGAACTCCCGTCGCAGGTCGGGTGAAATCACCCGTTGAGCACGGTAGTAGCGCGCCACCAGCCGGTCCCGCAGCTCCTCCGGCATCAGATAGTAGGCGGAGAACATCAGCGGGACACGGATGTCCCGGTACCGCGCCACATAGGCCCCGAGCTCCATCGCCACGCGGTCGAGCCGGCCCCGCCGGATCCAGTGCGCAAGAAACATCCCGTGCGCCTGCGAATACCCCGCCAGCATCTCGTCCGCACCCTGCCCATCGATCAGCACGGTCGTCTCGTTCTCCCGCGCCAGGCGCATCACCTGCCATTGGGCATACGGGCTGGCACTCGCCATCGGCTCTTCGTGGTGGTACTGCAGTGTCGCGAACTCTTCCAGGAACCCTTCCGCTTCGACCCACGTGTTGTGCGCATCCACCGGCATTCGCCGGGTCAGCGCCTCGATGAACCGCCCCTCGTCATGTTTCGCCGAGCGGAACCGGGCGCTGAACGTCCGCTGATGCTCGATGCTGCGTTCCGCCCGCATCGAATTGATCGCCGCAACGATCGACGACGAGTCGATCCCGCCGCTCAGCGAGCTCCCGAGCGGGACATCGCTCCGCAACCGGATGCTGACCGCATCCAGGAAAAGCTCCCGGAACCCCTCGATCATCGCCGGGCGCTTCGCGGGCACCCGCGCGGCCGACGGTTCCCAGTAGCGCTGCGGCCGTCCCCGCCCACTCCCGTCGACCACCATGAAGTGCGCCGCCGGGAGGCTCTCGATCCCGGCGAAGAAGGTCTCGTGGTCCAGGTTCAGGTCGCCCCGTGCCAGGTACCGGTACACCGAACGCAAGTTCGGCTTCCGCAGCTCCGGGCGAACCGCCAGGATCGCCTTCATCTCGCTCGCAAAAAGCACTTCCGTGGCCGTCCGCGCGACGTACAGCGGCTTCTCGCCGAAACGATCTCGCGCCAGGAACAGCGTTCGCTCGCGCTCGTCCCAGATCGCGAACGCGAACATCCCGTTGAGCCGGGCGAGACAGCCCGTTCCCCACTGACGGTACGCCCGGATCAGGACCTCCGTGTCGCCCGTCGTCCGAAACACATGACCATGCTTCTGAAGCTCCGCCCGCAGCTCGATGTAGTTGTAGATCTCCCCGTTGAACACCAGCGCGAGCTGCGCCTCGTCATCCAGGAACGGCTGGTCCGAAGCGTGCGAAAGGTCCAGGATCGCCAGCCGCGTGTGGCCCAGGCCAATTCCGCTGCCGTAGTACGTTCCCTCGCCATCCGGCCCGCGATGCCGCAGGCAGCCGGTCATCGCCTCGATCGTGTCAGGCTTGACCTCTCCGCCGCCACACTGAAGAACGCCGGCGATTCCACACATGTTGAGCCTTTGCGAAGTCGTCGTTGCCGGCCCGTACCGCCACCACCGGCCCGGGAGACGCCGATAGTAGCAGCACCAGCCCTAAGGGGAAGTCTCCTTCCCCTGATCCGGGACAATGATGCACATCCATCGCCAGCCCTCCCGGCGTACACTATTCTTGGGCTGCCAGGCGTTTGAGGGAAGCCGCACCCGAGCAGCCGCCCGGCCGGAGGGATCTTGCGTGCCAGGAAACATGTGGGATGAACCCGAGGAGCCTGCGCGCGACCTCGACCTCCGCCTCCTCCGCGTGGCCGCCGCCCCTCTCGACCAGGCAGGTACTGCCCTCCGCCTCCGCATCGAAACCACCCGCGGCGATATCGATGCGGTCCTCCACCCCGTCGAGGGAGGCACCGGCGCCGTCATCTGCGTCGGCGGTGCCATGGGCGGCATCGATGGCCCGGCCGATAGTCTCTACGCCCGCCTTCCCCGCTTGCTCGCCAGCTCGGCAGTCACCGTCCTCCGCATCGAATACCGCCACCCGAACAACTTCGAGGAATGCGTCCTCGATGTGCTCGCGGGCTGCTCCTTCCTCCGCGGCATCGGGGCCGCCGAACTCGCGCTCGTCGGCCATAGCTTCGGCGGCGCCGTTGTCATCAAGGCCGGCGAACTCCACGATGCCGTGACCGGCGTCGTCGCCATGTCGCCCCAGCTCTACGGCACCCGCGAGGTCGAAAACCTGGGCAAACCGCTCCTCCTCATCCACGGCATGGCCGATACCATCCTCGACCACGAGGCCAGCGAGGACATCTACCGGCGCGCCCTCGAACCCAAGCGTATCGTCCTGTTCGCCGAGGCCGGCCACTCCCTCATCCAGGCGAAGGATGCCATCGATACCCTCCTCGCCGAGTGGATCCCCGCCCGCCTCGCGCACGCCCCCATGGATGGTGGCCGCGAGGAACACGAGACCCACTGACTCCGCCACTCCGCCGCGGTACACTTCCGCCCTCGCAGAGGAGTGTGACCCGTGACCAGTGAAGAACTCGTCTCCGCATTCATCGCCGAATGGAGCAACCCGAAACCCGACCTTGACCGCCTCGTCTCCTACTTCGCCCCCGACGCGGTCTACCACAACATGCCGGTCGCCCCGGTCACCGGCCACGCCGCCATCCGCCAGACGTTCGCCGGCTTCCTCTCCCAGGTCGAACCGCGCGGTTGGGAGATCCTGCGCCAGCTCACATCGGGCAACATCGTTGTCAACGAACGGGTCGACCGCTTCGCCCGGGGCGACAGGATGGTGGAACTTCCCGTGATGGGCATCTTCGAAGTGCACGACGGCAAGATCACTGCCTGGCGCGACTACTTCCACATGGCCACCTGGATGAAGGCCATGGCCTGACGCCCGGAGCAGGGTGCGGAGGGGACTCCTCCCTCCTCCCTCCTCCCTTCTCCCTTCTCCCTTCTCCCTCCTCCCTCTACCCGATCGCGACCCGCATCGGGCTCCACCTTCCGATCACGCCCTGCCCGTGACAGCTGACCGACCTGCCATCGACGATGTCGATCTCCGACATCAGCCCCAGTGCGGCTGTGAACCCCGTGATCTTGTCCGGGACGTGCTCGTACCGGTCGACCACACGTCCATCCGCCTCGAACTCCACCGTGTCCGCACCCTGGTCGTACGTGATGCGATACGCATGGACCTGGCCCTGCGCCGCCGGCAGGTCCTTCAGTTCATTGAAAATGCAGAACGCCCGCACCGGCCCCGTCTCGGGGAGTGCTGCACCCGGGAAGGGCAGCCGCCCGTAGACCGTCGCGACCGTGTCCCCTCCCGTGAAGAAGTCCAGCGCCCAGCCCGTTGTCAGGTCCAGCAGATTCCACGAAACGTAGCCGTCGTACAGGTTCCCCGGCTGCGTGCCCACAGTCCGCGCGGCAACCTGGATCTCGAAGGTGATCCGTCCGCCATCGGGCACCTCGAACCGCTCCTTCGAGAAGTACATGTGCTTCGCGTTATCCAGGATCTGCACCCGGTCATGCGAACGCGTGTAAGGCACCGCCGATACCTGCAACCACCCGTTCCTCACCAGTACCACCGCGCCCGGCTCCCGGTACTCCCAGGTCGAGCCATCCGGGAGCACGAACCTGCCCGGCTCCCACTTCGAATCCGGCTCCAGGATCCGGTGGAAGTCGCCGATGACGCGGTCGAAGGGGGCACGCTGAGGGGTCTCGTTCATGGTCAGCCAGTATCGCCAATCCCGTGCCCCACAGCCACCTGCCCGGTCGCCGCTGGACCGCCACGCCCTTCGGCCATGTAAGTTGCACGATGCAACGCACTGTGCAACCCTCAGCCCTCCAGGAGGTCCCCCATGTTCAACCCGAACCACGAACGATCCTCGCCAGAGTGGTGGAAGCAGCGGTCACAGGGCCGGTTGCCAGGGCTCGTCGGGGTCGAACCGCTCGCCTTCGGTGATGGCTGGGCCGAAGGCCGCCTCGAAATCCGGCCCGAGCTCTGGGCGCCCAACGGCTTCCTTCACGCCGCCACGGTCATCGCCCTCGCCGATACCCTCTGCGGCTACGCCTGCGTCGCCAACCTCCCGGAGGGTGCCACCGGCTTCACCACCATCGAAGTCAAGAGCAACTTCCTCGGCACGGCCACCGAAGGGGCGCTGACCTGCCGCGCGTCCCTCGTTCACGGGGGCCGCACCACCCAGGTGTGGGATGCCCCCGTCGTCCACGAACAGACCGGCAAGACCATCGCGCTCTTCCGCTGCACGCAGATGGTCCTCTGGCCGAAGGCCTGACTCGCCGACCCGGCCCGGCCCTTGCCCTCGGCCACCTCGCATCATATACTTACATTCAGTAAGCAGAGGAGGCCGGCCCGTGCCCACCCCAACCATCACCCGCCTCAACCACGCCGTCCTGTTTGTCCGCGATGCCGCGGATGCGGCCGCCTTCTACAAGCAGGCCTTCGGCTTCGAGGAAATCGCCAACATGAACGGCCAGGCCGTCTTCCTCCGGGCCGCCGGCTCCCACAACCACCACGACCTCGGGCTCTTCTCCGTTGGCGCCCTTGCCTCCCGGGCGCCCCGCGGCAGCATCGGCCTCTACCACCTCGCCTGGGAGGTCGCCCGCATCGAGGACCTCGCCGCCATGCGCACCCGTCTCGCCGAGCTCGGCGCGCTCACCGGCCAGAGCGACCACGGAGCGACCAAGTCACTCTACGGCGTTGACCCCGATGGCAACGAGTTCGAAGTCATGTGGCTTGTCCCCCGTGAACAGTGGGGCGATTACGACCGCAACGCCGTCACCATGCCGCTGAACCTCGATCGCGAGCTGGCCGCGCACGGTTCTCCCGCCTAGAGCAGCCCGCGGCTGAGTTCGATGGCACTCAGCCCCCCGGTCCCGCGCAACCCCACCACCCGGTCGAACCGCAGCCCCGCGTGCCCGGCCAGCGCCCGGTACTCCTCCAGGGTGCGTTCCCGCCCGCCGGTCACCACCAGGCCCTCCAGGTCCTCCCGCGTGGCTGCCGGCGTCGCGGCCGGGTCCTCGGTCAGCAGCCCCTCGATGATCGCGAGCCGCGCGCCCGCCGGCATCCCGGCCTGGCAGTTCGCGAGGATGAGCAGCGCATGGGCGTCGTCCTGCTCATGCAGCACCCGCCTGAGGACGTAGTAAGCGCCGCCACCGGGCACCTCCGCAAACAGGTCGCCCGCGTAGACCTCCGCGCGCCCGGCCAGGTGCGCCGCATCGATCAACAGGCGCGCGCCCTCCACCACCTCGGGACGATCAACCCCTACCCCTCGCAGGCCAGGGCTCCGCACGAGCATCTCCGCGAGGAACGCGCCATCACCGCAGCGGAGATCCACGACGCAACCCGAACGGCCCACGTCCGTGATGCTGCTCAACGCCCGCGCCGCCGCCGTCGCGCGCTCCGCCTCGAACCCCTCGTCGCGGTGCAGCTGGCCCCCCATCCCGGGCTGGCCGGTCTCCACCGCGTGCAGCAGGTCCCTCCACGCTTCCCAGCCCGATGTCGCCATCGCTAGGACTTCTCCCCGTAAGCCCGGGCCCTCGGCCAGGGTGAGTGCGTTGCTCAACGCAGTCGCCCCGAACCGGCCGTCCTCAGTGAGCGCGAACACGCCTTCCGCCACGAGGAACCGCAAGAGACGATGAAGTGCCCCCGGGTGAACTCCCGCGGTGCTTGCCAGCACCGCCGAGCTGCGAGGCGCATCGCGCACCATGTCGGGGATCCCGAGTCGCGTGGCCACGTACAGCGCCTGGACGCGCGGCGCCCCCGCGAGGATCTCCTCGATGGCGTCGCGCGGGGCCCTGCCACGTGGCTTCATGGTGCGGCGGCGTGCCGTTGGCGTGCCCGCGGGCGGCGGCCATGCCTGGCGGTGTGGTGGGCGCAAAACATGATGCGTTTCGAATCCACGGCGTCCGTGGGCCGCATCATACGCCGCTGTCCGGGGCTCAGGGCGCGGCTGCCCCACCGAAGTAGCCTGGCTCCGCGTCGATCTCCGGGTCGAGCCGCGCGATCTCCGCCGCGACGAGCGCGTACGCCTCGATGAGTGCGTCGAGCGTCGCCGGTCCATCCCCCTCCAGGTACGAAGCATCGAGCGCGAGCTCGCACGCCCGCGTCCACGCGTTGTCCGGTGGCCCCTGGCGGGCGATCACATGCGCCGAGCAGGAAATCCGCAACTGGCCCTGCCTGCCCTGGATCGCGGCGATCGATCCGTCGCCCCGCATCCAGAGGCCGGTGGCAGCCCGCGCGCCCAAGAGCTCGAGGGCGAACCGCTGCATCTGGGTCACCGTGGCATCGGAGCTGCAGGCCAGGGCCCCGACCAGCGGGCTGGCGGCACGGTCCCCTCCCGCGGCCGACGCGGCCTTCTTGCAGACTTCGGCCCAGCCGCTCGCGCCCGCACCGGTGGCCGCGACCAACTCCATCTGCTGCCAGGTCTCGCTGGCGGCGGCGTTCGCCGGCGGTTCTTCCGCGAACCAGGCTGCAAAGTCCACTTCGGGCAGCGATACGGCCGCGGGCGTCCCAATCGCCTGGAGATACGCCGGCGTCGCCGGTTGAGGGGCCACCATCGCGCCCAGGAAAGGCACGCCGCCGAGTGCCGCGACGAGGTCGGCATTCGCGCACCGCGCGGTCCCCAGCAG
>JBBIVC010000134.1:0-6547 GCA_037439905.1 Thermoflexus sp. | reverse complement strand
GCGGGCCAGCACACGCTCGAATGGCGCTACAGCAAGGACACGAGCGGCAGCGGTGGAGAGGACGCGGCCTTCGTGGATGATGTTCGCCTGCCTCTGGCTCTGCCCACCGATTCGACGTCTCCGGCGCGCCTGCAACTGATCCGGACGTTCGGCGGCGGGCTCGCCATTCAGGTGAGCGGCCAGACCAACCAGCAATACGTGATCGAAAGCTCCACCAACTTGAGCAACTGGCTGCCGCTCTCCACCAACGTGGCCGTCGGCGGTGTGATCCAATTTGCGGTCCCAACCTTTGGCGCGAAGCCGACCACCTTCTACCGCGCCGTCGTGCGCTGATTGCAGCCCGAACATCGAACATCGGCGCTCATCATCAACCGATCAACCGCCGGCGTCTGCATCGGAATGTCGTTGTTCTTCGGCTGATTAAAGTTCCGCCGAAGGGTGGACAGGGGCGGAAGTGGTTTGATCCTAGAAGCCGCAGTTGGCCGAACAGGAGATAACGGAGAGAGCAGAGAGGGAAGGGGTTGGGATCTGGAACGGAACCCAATCCATTCACCCCGCGGGTGAATTCTCTATTCGCCTGGTGCGAAGCTCAATTGCTTCCATCTCTGTTACCTCCGTTGCCTCCTTTCAAATCTGATTGAGGTCCGCCCTTGGCCCTCATAGATCGTGACGAATCCGCGCGAGTCCGGTCCAACGCATTGACAACCGCAACCTTGCCCTCGAGCCGTCCCATGAATGCCCCCTTTCTCACTGCTCCAGTGTCACGCCGCCGGCTATTCGCCCACGAATCGTGGCTCCCGTTTTTCCATGAACGCACGCACCGCTTCGCGGCTGTCGACCGAGAGACCGCTGATCCGCATCAGCAACGCTTCGTGGTCCAGCAATGCGTCGAGCGTCGCCGTCTCGCCGAAGTTCAGGTTCTCCTTCATCCGCCCGTAGCTCGCCGTCGGTCCCGCGGCCAGCTTCGCGCAGAACTCCATGCCCGCCGTCATCAGCTCGTCGTGGGGCACAACCCGGTTCACCAGCCGCAACTCCAGCGCCCGCGCCGCGTCGATAATCTCCGCCGTGAAGTACAGCTCCCGCGCCATCCCCATTCCCACAAGCCGCGGAAGCAGGTAGGTCCCCCCAAAATCACCGCTCAGGCCCACGTTTCTGAAAGCCGTCCCGAACCGCGCCCGGTCCGATGCGATCCGGATATCCGCGCCCAGGCACAGGCTCAACCCGGCGCCCACAGCGACGCCATTCACGAGCGCGACCGTCGGCTTCGGCATGGTGTGCAGTTTCAGCGTGGTCGCATCGTGCGAACGCCGCAGCCCCGCCGTCAGCCTATCGATGATGGTCACCGGGTTTGGCGGTCCGCCTTCCCGGGCCGTCCCCTGGTCGTTGCGCGATTGCATGTTCCGCACATCGCCGCCTGCGCAGAAGCCACGGCCGGCGCCGGTCAGCGCTACGCAGCGAACACTTCGGTCACGCTCGCAGTCTTCGAGGTATTCGCCCAGCAGCAGCACGAGCTCGTCGCTCATCGCGTTCAGGCTGTCCGGACGGTTGAGGGTAATCAGCGCGACCCCATCGTCGCGCTTCTCCAGCAGCACTTCAGACATCTGGCAGGCCCCCGGCTCGTTTGGCCGTGATACTGGCCGAACACAACCCCGCCCGCAACACCCGGCTACCAGCGCAAGGCCGCTGGATCGCTCCGCACGGTATCTCCGGTCCGGCCGCACGCCGGAGGAAGGGTCCTGCCCCCTGCGGAGGACCGGCCTGCCGCGCGTGGCTGCTACCCGATGTAGGCCTCTCCCCCGATTCGCTCAGGAGCCGTCAGCGGCATCATGAACCGCCGGATCTCCCGTCGCTCCACCGGCCGGTAGCAATGAGCGCATACGCGGGGGCGTGGCAACTCGACGGGTACGAGCAGCCGGTGCACCCCATGCTCCTCGCACAACAGCTCGAACTCAATCACTTCGATGTTCACGGCGTCCTCCCGCGCCCATCTCCCCCGGATGGATCCATAGGATAGACCTATCGCCTGCCTTGTCTACCGACTTTCGGGCACGTTTATGTGAACGTTTGGGCCACGCCCCTAAGGATTTGACCCCAAAACCCGCTCATCCTCCCAACGAATGACGCGCCATGGCCGGATTCGCTCCACAATGCCCGTGTGGACCATCCTTCTCGCGCCCAGGGGGTGTTCGGCGGCCACCGCCGCGCCCTCACGATTGGCCTGCTCATGGCCGTCACGCTGGTCGCCTTCGAAGCACTCGCCGTCGCCACGGCCATGCCCCGCGCCGAGGAGGACCTCGGCGGCCTCGCGCTCTACGGCTGGGCCTTCAGCGGATTCCTCCTCGCCAGCATCGTCGGCATCACCTGGGCCGGCGAACAGGCCGACCGCCACGGCCCCGGCCGCCCGCTCGCAATCGGCCTCGCCCTGTTCGGCGTCGGGTTGCTCATCGCCGGGCTCGCTCCCTCGATGCTCGTGCTGGTCGTTGGCCGCGTGGTCCAGGGCCTCGGCGCGGGCGCGCTCCCGGCGATCGCATACGTCGCCCTGGGCCGCGGCTACCCCGAGGACCTGCGGCCCCGCATGCTCGCGCTCCTGGCCTCGGCCTGGGTCGTGCCCGGCCTCGCCGGCCCTGCAATCAGCGGCGCCATCGCCGAGTACCTCTCCTGGCGGGGCGCATTCCTGCTCTTCGTGCCCGCTATCCCGCTCATGGCAGCCCTGGCGCTTCCGCCCCTTTTCCGCATGGGCCCACCATCCGGCGACCGTGCCCCTTCCCGCGTGCCTGCTGCCGTTCGCCTGGCACTGGGCGCTGGCCTCGCTCTTGGCGGCATCGCCGCCGGGCGCCCACTCATCGGAATACCGCTCGTGCTCCTTGGCGCGGGCGTGGCGATCCCTCCGCTCCGTCGGCTGCTTCCGCCAGGTACCTTCCGCGCGGCGCGCGGCCTCCCCGCCGCCGTCGCCGGGAACGGGTTTCTCAACTGCTGCTTCTTCGGCGCCGAGGCGTTCATCCCCTACCTGCTCACCACCCACCGCGGCTACTCTTCGTTCGTTGCCGGGCTGGCATTGACCGGCGCGACCCTGAGCTGGAGCACGGGCTCCTGGGTCCAGGAACGCCTGGTGCGCCGATACCCCCGCCCCTGGCTCGCCGCGGGCGGCGCGCTCGTCGTCACCCTTGGCATCTCCCTCGTGCCCCTCGCCCTCGTCCACGGTGTCCCCGGCGCGTGGGTCGCCCTCGCATGGACGATCGGCGGCTTTGGCATGGGCATCGCCTACCCCATGTTTTCTCTCGAACTCCTGGCCTCGTCCCCTCCCGGACGCGAAGGGGAAGCCTCGGCCTCCATGAAGCTCCACGAGACTCTCTCCGCCGCGACGGGCGTCGGGATCGCCGGCGGCATTGTCTCCGCCGGGGATGCAGGCGGCTGGGCCGGGGCTTCCCTCGCCCTGGTGTTCCTGCTCGCCGCCGCCGTGGGCGTCGTCACCGCCGCCGTCGCGCTCCGCCTTACTGTCCGCGGGGTCGAACCCTCGCCGCTCCCGGTTGCCACCCCGGCCGCCGCCTCCTGAACTGGCGCCCGCCCCTTCGCGAACCCTCAGGGTGTTCACCGGGAGACCCTGCGCCGCCAGGACAGTAGGATGTTCCGTATCACGGTTGAAGGATCGCGCGTGGACGACCAACGTGCTGGCGAGCTCCCCGGGCTCCGCGATGCCGCACTCCTGTTCGAGTCGAACCCCCGGCCGATGTGGGTGTTCGATGCGGCCACGCTCCGCTTCCTCGCCGTCAACAAGGCCGCGCTCGACCTCTACGGCTACACCCGCGAAGAATTCCTCAACCTCACCCCGCTCGACCTCCGCCCACCCGAAGACCACGAAAAGTTCCGCGAGCATATGGCCACGGTCGACCCCATCGGCGTCAACCGCGGCCACTGGCAGCACATCACGAAGGCAGGCTCCCTCCTCGCCGTCGAAGTCTCCGGACAGGGCATCACCTACGAAGGCCGCGCCGCCCGGCTCATCGTCGTTGATGATGTCACGCCCATCAGCGCCGCGGAAGCCGCCCGCCAGGAGTCCGAAGCCCGCTACAAGACCCTGATCGAGCACGCGCCCGATGCCATCGTCGTGCTCGATGTCGATGCCGGGACCTTTATCGAGGCCAACGAGAACGCCTCCCGCCTCTTTGGATGCACGCGCGAAGAGCTGCTCTCGCTCGGCGTGGCCGATGTCTCCCCGCCTTCCCAGCCCGATGGACGCCCCTCGGCCGCGGCCGCAGCTGAGGTCATCGAGCGCGCCCTCCGCGGCGAGTCCCCCGTGTTCGAATGGCTCCACCGCTCCCGATCGGGGCAGGACATCCTTTGCGAAGTCCGCCTCGTCCGGCTCCCTTCTGTCTCCCGACGGCTCGTCCGCGGCAGCATGACCGACATCCGCGAGCGCAAGGCCGCCGAGATCGAGGCCAGCCGCCTCGGCGCTATCGTCGAGTTCTCCCGGGATGCCATGATCGCGACCGACCTCGCCGGCCGCATCATCACCTGGAACCGCGGCGCCGAGAGGATCTTTGGCTACACCGCCGGCGAGGTGCTCGGCCAGACCACAGAGCGCTTTTTCCTCCCCGGCGAAGAACACGAGCGCGCCCGCATCCGCGGCGCCGTCATTGGCCGCGGCGAAAGCATCGAGGGGCTCGAACGTACCTGGCTCCGCAAGGACGGCGCCCCCGTCACAACGTCTTCCTCCTACTTCCCCATCCGCGACCCCGGCGGAAACATCACCGGTGTCGGCAGTGTTGCCCGGGACATCAGCGATCGGAAAGCTGCCGAGCTCGCCCTCCGCGCCAGCGAAGCTCGCCTTCAGCTCGCTGTGCGCGCCTCCCGCCTCGGGATCTGGACCTGGGATACCGAGACCAACGCCGTCGACTGGTCCGCTGAAGCGGCAGCCATCCTCGGGCGCGATCCTGCCGCCATGCCCGCAACGATGGGCGATACCCTTCGTCTCATACACCCGGAAGATGCCTCCCGGACGCGCCTGGTCTCCCGCGAGGACCTCGCTTCCGGCGCCCCGATCGAGTTCCGCCTCGCCCTGCCGAATGGCGACTACCGCTGGGTTTCCATCACCGGCATGCGCGCCGCCGATGGCTCGCCACAGGTCACCGGCGTCATCCGCGACATCCACGAAAGCAAACTGGCCGAGGCCGAGCTGCGCGAAAGCGAAAGCCGCATTCGCGAACTCCTCGAAAGCCTGTCCACCGCCGTCTGGGTCTCCGACGGCCGCGCGGCCCTCCTCGTGAACGGCGAGCTCGAACGCATTTCGGGCTACCCCAGGGAGCAGCTTCTCCAGGATGGCTTCCTCGCCAGCCTTATCCACCCCGATGACCGCGAGGTCATGCTCGAGCACTACCACCGCCGCCTGCGCGGTGAGGAGCGCGTCAGCCGCTACGAGGTCCGCATCACCCGCGCCGATGGCGAGACGCGCTACCTCGCTGTCTCTGCCAGCGCGTTCTCGTTCGGTGGCGTCTCCGCCTCGCTCCTCTCCGCTTTCGATGTCACCGAACGCCGCCGTGCTGAGGACGAGCTGCGCGAAAGCGAAGAACGCTTCCGCTCGCTCGCCGATTCGGCCCCCATCTTCATCTGGACGGCCATGCCCGATCGCCAGATCGATTTCTTCAACGCCACCTGGCGCAACTTCACCGGCCGGCCCATGGAGGAAGACACCGGCTGGGGCTGGATGCAGGTCATCCATCCCGAAGACCTCGACGCCACCGTCGCGACCTACGAGACAAGCTTCGATGCCCGCGTCCCCTATTCCATGCGCTACCGCCTCCGCCGCCACGATGGCGAGTACCGCTGGATCCTCGAGCACGGCACACCTCGTTATGCCCCCGATGGCGCCTTCCTGGGCTTCATCGGCGCCTGCCTCGATATCCACGAAACCGTCCTCGCCGAAGAGGAGATCCGCGCCAGCGAGGAACGCTTCCGGGGGCTTGTCGAGACCGTGCCCGTTGGCATCTGGGCCTGGGATGGCGTCGACGTCCTCATGGTCAACGCCGCCCTCGAACGTCTCCTCGGCTTCCCCCGCGAGCAGCTCACGCGCCGCGACTTCCTCGGTTCACGGATAAACCCCGACGACCGCGCGATGATCCGTGCCCGCGCCGCCCGGCGCATGGCCGGCGAGCCCGTCGACCCGCCCTACGTCGAGATCCGCATGACCGACGCGCGCGACCGCGTCCTCACCTTCGAGCTGCACTCCACCATCGTCACCCTTGCCGGGCAGCGCGTCTGGCTCAACTCTGTCATCGATGTCACCGAGCGCCGGGCCGCCGAGGAGGAGCGCCGCCGCCTCGACCACCAGATGCAGCAAACCCAAAAACTGGAAAGCCTGGGCATCCTCGCCGGCGGCATCGCCCACGACTTCAACAACCTCCTTGTCGCCATCCTCGGCAACGCCGGGCTCGCCCTCCTCGAACTTCCGCCGGAATCCCCCGCCCGCCAGACCGTCCAGGCCATCGAGACAGCCGCCCAGCGTGCCGCCGACCTCACCCGCCAGATGCTCGCCTACTCCGGCAAGGGCAAA
>JBBIVC010000133.1:0-6583 GCA_037439905.1 Thermoflexus sp. | reverse complement strand
GGCGTGCTCTACCCCACCGGCCAGGTGGTGGGAGGAGGCCCCGCCTTTCGGTTCGACCTGGCGGTGCCGTAGCGGGCATCAGGCGGCGAGTTCGGACGGGACCGGGACGAGCCAGCCCGTGGTGGCCCGCGCGAACGACGCCTCTGCCGAAGCACCGCCAGCGGACGCAAGCGTGCCGGGCAGCGCCGGGGTGGAACCAGCCGTTGGGTGTTCGCGCTGCTGGGCGCGCTCGGGGGGCTGGCCGCGGGCGGGTTTGTCGCGGGCATCCGGGCCGGGCGGCGGTAGCCGGGCGCGGGAGGTGGTGCTAGCCTTCGGCCTTTGCGAAGGAGGCGCCCATGACGTACTCAATTGTCGCGCGTGACCCTGAGACCGGCGCGCTCGGGGTAGGCGTGCAGACACACCAGCCTGCCGTGGGCGCCATTGTGCCGTGGGTGAAGGCCGGTGTTGGCGCCGTGGCGACACAGTCGTTCGCGAACATCCACTTCGGGCCGCAGGGGCTGGCGCTGTTGGAACACGGGCTGGATGCACGCCGGGCCCTTGCGGCGCTCATCGCCGGCGATGACATGCCCGGGCGGCGGCAGGTCGCGGTTGTCGATGCGCACGGGACGGTGGCGGCGCATACCGGGGATGAGTGCATCCCGTTCGCCTCGCACGTGGCCGGCGAGGGGTTTTCGGCACAGGCGAACATGATGGCGAACGAGGGCGTGCCGGAGGCCATGGCGGAGGCGTTCACTTCGACGGCGGGGCAACTGCCGTTGCGGATCATGGCTGCGCTCGACGCCGCGCAGCGGGCGGGCGGCGATATCCGTGGGAGCCAGTCGGCGGCGATCCTGGTGCGGGCGCCGGGGCCGCTGGATTACCGCTGGGACCTCCGGGCCGACAACAGCCCCGACCCGCTCGGTGAGCTCCGGCGGCTGATCGAGCTGCGGGTGGCGGGAGCGTTGCTGCGGGAAATCGGCGCCTCGACTCCGCATGCCGAGGCGATGGCGGCGTATGAGGAGGCGAACCGGCTCTATCCTTCCGACGAGCAGACCTTCTGGTTCGCGCTGAACGGGTTGACGGCCATGGGGCGGGCCGGCGAGGCGGCGGCACTGCTGGAGCCCGTGCTCGAGCGGGGGCCGCAGTGGCGGGAACTCTTGCGGCGGCTGGACCTGCCGGGGGCGACCGAGCTCCGGGAGGCGGTAGAGCGAAGGAGCTAGCCCACCCCGCACAGGATGAGTCAGTTGTCGCCCGGCAAACTATTGATACTTCATCTCATTTAGGCTAGAGTCCGGACTGTCCGATGACCCTCGGGCGCATGAGTACCGGCCATCCTCCCTCCTTCGGCTGGCCGGTACTCACCCTGTTCGAACGAGACGGCGCTACTGCGTCCGCAGCTCCGGGTAGAGCGGGCTGGAGGCCTTCATCCAGCGGAGGAGCATCCGCATTTCGGCGATGCGCTTGCCCGAGTCGTCGTCGAGGCCGGTTTCGAACCACATGTACTCGGTCTTCGGGCTCTGCCCCACGGCGACGACTTCGCCAACGCAGGTGTATTCCTGGCCGACCAGCACCGGGCCGTTGATGTTGCGAAGCTCAATAGCGCCGAAGAGGCCGACGGCCTGCCCGATGCCGCCGCGAAGGCTCTGCACGCTCTTCGCGTAGAGCATCTGGACCATTGGGGCGGGCATGACGATGGGTCCGCCCCACGGGGAGTCGCCCGTATACCAGTCCATCGGTTCGGTGGTGATCTTGCTGCGCTCGAGTTGCTGTTCGAGGGAGGTGCTGACCCGCACCGGGTCGAACTTACGGCCGGCTTCAATGCCTGCGAGGAGGCGGAGTTCGCCGGGCTCGAAGCGGTCGAGCGGGCGGGCCTGGAGGGCGGTGGGGACGCCGGGATTACCCACCGAGAGGGTGCCCTGGGCGACCTGCATGCCGTCATCGCGCAGGATCCAGCCATCAACCTGGGCATCGGTGGCCCCGGCGGGCGGCTCTTTCAGGTAGGCGCGCACCGCCTCGCGGTCGGTGGTCGCGTTGAGGAAGTACATCGATACGGTCCCGCGCTCGAACCAACGAGGGCCGAAGGCGTGGAGGGCGAGCGGTGGGAAGAGCTCCAGGTGGATGGAGCCTGCCACGGTGCCCCCTCGGAAGCCAAGCTTCGAGGCGGTGGCGTCGTCGTGGATGCTCCCCTTCGCCGAGGCCGAGTTGTTGACTGATCGGCGCAGCGGGCCGGTGATGACGCCATCGCTGACGCTGATGGCGCTTGCTTCCTGGGTGGTCATGGGGATCTCTCCTGGATGTGTCGCCGGGAGCGTACTCCGGGCGAGGAAGGCTGAGAAGCCCGTCAGCCGCCGATGTGCGACATTTCGACCTTGCGCAGGCCGACAGTCTCCTCCGAACGGATTTCGGAGTAGCGGTCGGCGCGGACGGTCCAGACGGAGCCCAGGAAGGCAGAGATTTCATCGTCGGAGGCGCCGTTGCGGAGCAGGGCGCGGAAGTCGTGACCGCGGATGCCGAAGAGGCAGGTGTAGAGCTCGCCCTCGGGCGAGAGGCGGGCCCGGGTGCAATCGCCGCAGAAGGGTTCGGTGATCGAGGTAATGAGGCCGATTTCGCCGGTCCCGTCGCGGTAGCGCCAGCGCTTGGCCACTTCGCCGCGGTAGTTGGGTTCGGCCGGCTCGAGTGGGAGCTCGGCATCGATCCGGCGGACGATCTCGCTGGCTGGCACGACGTGCTCCATGCGCCAGCCGTTGGTGGCGCCGACGTCCATGAATTCGATGAAGCGGACGATGATGCCGGTGCCCTTGAAGTGGCGGGCGAGGTCGACGATGGTGTGGTCGTTCACGCCACGCTTGACGACGGCATTCACCTTGATGGGGGAGAGGCCCGCGTCGCGGGCGGCGTCGATGCCATCGAGGACGACCGAGGGCGGGACTCCAACGTCGTTCATCGACTGGAAGACTGCCTCGTCGAGTGAATCGAGCGAGACGGTGATGCGCTGGAGTCCGGCTTCGGCGAGGCGTCGCGCCTGGGCGCGCAGCAGTGAGCCGTTGGTGGTGAGGGTGAGGTCCTTGAGGCCGGGGATATCGCGCAGGAGCGCGATGAGCTGGTGGAGGTCGCGGCGGACAAGGGGCTCGCCTCCAGTGAGACGAATCTTTTCGACGCCGTGCTGGACGAAGATGCGGGCAAGGCGGCCGATCTCTTCGTAGGTGAGGAGCTCATCGCGTTGCAGGAAGGCGTAGTCGGGGCCGAACACTTCGCGCGGCATGCAGTAAGTGCAGCGGAAGTTGCAGCGGTCGGTGACGGAGATGCGGAGGTCGCGCAGGGGGCGGCCGCGGGCGTCGGTGAATCCCATAGCTGCTAGCTTAGCGGATTGGGGCCCGCCCGAAACCTGCGTTCGCGCAGGTTATGACGTCCGTGGCGTGCCGGCGGCAGCGGGTTCGGCGGGTGTCTCGACCCAGCGGGCAAGCATTTCGTCGTGCTTTTTCACCCGTTCGGCGAGGACGTTTCGCATGGCAGCCATGCGTCCCATCTTCTGATCGATGAGCTCGATCTGGTGGAGGGTCACTTCGCGGGCGCGACGAATCTGGGCTGCCTTTTCAGCGGCATCGGCATCGGTGCGCCAGCCCGCCTTGATCTGGAGGCGGATGTCCTCGGCCTCGAGCATGTCCTTGATTTCCGCGAGCGAGAAGCCGAGGAGGTCCTTGAGCTCGCGAATGCGCTCGATCCGCTGCATGTCTTCGTGGGAATAGAGGCGGAAGCCGCCCTCCATGCGGGTGGGGGGTTTGAGGAGGCCCTTTTCCTCGTAGTAGCGCAGCGTGCGCTGGGTGAGCTGGGCGCGCTCGGCAGCTTCACCGATCTGGAGGTATCGTTCGGTCGTTGCTGGTTCGGCCATTTCTGCAGCCTAGTCTACCTACGTTAACGCGCACGTCAAGGTTGGGTTCTTGCCGGGGTTGCGGCGCCGGCAGCCTGTCAGGCTTCGCCGTGGGCGGCCTGGAGGGATGCGATGAACTGGCGGATGAAGGCGTGCTGGGGCGGGGTGAGTTCGCGGAAGCGGAGGTGAAGGACGGTGCGTCCGTCCGGGGCCGGCGTGGGCCGGACGAGCTCGCAGGGGACGCTGGCGGCGTAACCCCCGTTCCAGAGGCTCACCTCGAGCTGGCTGCCGCCGGGCCGCGATTCGACGGCGACTGCAAGGCCCCCCATGGAAATATCGAGCAGGCGGCCAGGCTGCCGTGAAGTGCCGAGGACGGAGCGGACTTCGACCTGGAGATCGACCGGGTAGCGGCGGTCCTTACGGAGGTCGAGGGGCCGCCAGTGGGTGGTGAGCCTGAATGCGGCCACCTCGTTCCTGGACGCTACGAAGGAGCACATGGCGAAGGTCCTGGCGCCCTGGGCCCCCTGGATGACCATGTACTCCCCGCCGGGCTGCCAGGCGGGCGGTGGGCCGCTCACGCGCGCGGCGAGCGAGTCTTCGCGCGCGACGACGACAGTTGCCGTCCACTGTTCGGGTGGGGAGCTGCGGCGCACGATCGTGATGGGCGTGCCGGGAGCGACGACGCTGGCCATGTAGGGATGGTATCGGCACGATGCGGGCTACTCCTTAGACGAAGGGCGCCCGCGGAGGTTGCAGCGCCCCGGGGCGAGGCCGGAGGATCTTGGGCATGGACGGACCGCTTCAAGCCGGCGTAACGGTGGCATGCCTGCGTGCGATGCGGCCCGGCGATGTCGCGGAAGTCATGGCGGTGGAGCGTGCCGCCTACGAGGAGGGCTGGCCGCAGACGGCATTCGAACGCGAACTGACACGCAACACGATGGCGCGGTACATCGTCGCGGAAAGCGAGGCCGGGGGGATCGTGGGCTTCGCCGGGCTGTGGCTGATGGTGGACGAAGCGCACGTGGTCACCGTGGCAGTGCTCCCGGAAGTTCGGCGAAGAGGGCTCGGGAGATTGCTCGTGCACGGGCTGATCGAGGTAGCGGCCAGCCACGGGATGGCGGTAGCGACCCTGGAAGTCCGGGAATCGAATGCGGCGGCGCGGGCGCTGTACCGGGAGTACGGCTTTTACGAAGTGGGCCGGAGGACCCGGTACTACGCGGACAACCATGAGGACGCGCTGATCATGACGACGGAGGAGCTGAGCAGCGACGCCTACCAGCGGCGTCTCGAGCGGCTGGCGGAGGAACTGGCGCGGCGGTTCCCGGGAATCGACCCGCGGGCGGCGCTAGGCGAGTGAGGCGGCCAGGTCCTTGAGCACGGTCTCGGCCCGGTCGAGACGGGCGCGAATACCCCAGGGCCCATGGATGTTGAGGGTCATGTTTTCGGCCTGGCCGCGGACGCCGGGGAGCCGGCCGCGCTTGCCGGCTGCCTCGTAGTAGCGCTGGAGCTCGGGCGAGCCGCTGCCATAGATCTCGGTGAGCACCTCGACGGTGCGATCGTCCCAGAGGTCGTAATCGAAGGGATTGGGGCCGCTGCCGCGGAGGCGGCCGATGCGGTCGATCTGGGCCTGGATGCGCTCGCGGGCGCGAGCCGGGTTTGCGACGTTCGCCATGGTGGGGAGTGTAGCCGGTGCGGCGAATCCGGGAAATCGGAGGTCAGGCGGCGGCCTCGCGGCCGTGGAGTTCGAAGGCGATATCGCCAAGGCTGAGGAGTGCGCCAACGAGCTCGACCTGGCCGGCCGGGCAAGCGCGGGCGACATCGCCGAGGAACGCAGCGACCTCGGCAGCTGGGCCTTCGCCGTAGAAGGAGAGCGGCCGGAGCACGCCCAGGCTGGTGCTGCACGCCACTCTTCCCCTCGAATCGCGGGCGGCGAGGGCCAGGGCGACGTGGTCGATCCCGTAGGGGCGGCGCATGTTGCCCATCGAAAGCCGCACCCACGCGACGATGCTCTCAGCGACGTTGCGGGCATCGTCGGGCGAGGGAGGGAGCTCCAGGTCCCAGCGTGCCTCGCGCACGCCGACGCCCTGGCGGATCAGGCGTTCGATGCGACGCTGGACCGGGAGGCGACTGAAGAACGGCACGCCATGGTTTTCGGCAGCTGGCAGCGCCGGATTGGTTGCAATTGGGTGGGAGCGAGCTCGTGGCTGGCCGGGCCGGCAATCAGCCCGTACACTCGATGATCGCGTGGATAACGATTTCAGTGTCGACGTTGACGAGATCGCGGAGACGATACGCACCCACGATGTGGTGATCGTGCGGTTCATCACGCTGGGCCAGCGGCTGCTGCTGGATTTTCGGGCGACGGAAATCGACGGGCCGCTCGTGCGGCTGGTCGATCCAGTGCGGAACGTGCAGGAGCGGTACGCGAACCTGCGCCAGCTGCGGCCGCGATTTGGGGACCCGGGGAAGATTGTGGCGGTGTTTTGGCCGCGGTTCGCGGCTTCGCTCGAATCGGCGGGGCTCTGGAGGCAGATTGCGGAGCGCATCATCGAGACGGGGCACGCGGAGTCGGTCCGGGCGGCGGCGGGGGTGATGGCCGAGATAGCGGAACTGGAGCGCGCACACCAGCGAGCCGCGATCCGCGGAGGCGAGCGGTTCCGGACGCTGTGGAGCGCCTCGCCGGCGCCGCGCTAGGAGCGGGGGAGCTGGACCGGCGGGAGTTCCGGAGGCTCGTGC
>JBBIVC010000132.1:0-6717 GCA_037439905.1 Thermoflexus sp. | reverse complement strand
CCTCGTTGGCGAACAGGTCCGCAATGGAGGCGCCGGTCATATCCCGCACGGCCAGGCGCGGACCGTGCGCAAGGCTGCTCCACGAGTCGATGAAGCGGTCGTTCTGCGGCGAGAGGACGGCGCCGTGCCAGCCGCGCTCGCGCGTGAGACGCACGATCTCGCCGCCGTCGAGGGGGGCCACGTAGAGGTGGCGCTCGAGGACGGAGTCTTTCGTGGCCACGAAGTAGGCCAGGCGGCGGTCCTCGTCGATGCCAACGAGGCTGGTGACGACCCAGTCGCCGCTGGTGAGCTGGCGGATGCGGCTTCCATCGGGGGCGTGGAGGTAGAGGTGGCAGAGGCCGGACTCTTCGCTCAGCCAGGCGATGCTGCCGTCTGCGAGGAAGCGGGTATCGCCGTAAAGGTTGATCCAGGGCTCGCGGTGCTCGTGGATGAGCGTGCTTGCGCCGCCCGCGCCGTCGAACACATCCAGGCGCAGCGTGCGCTGGTCGCGCGAGAGGATTTGTGCGGTGAGGGCGCCATCAGGGCGCCAGCCGACGCGGGCGATGTAGATGTCGCGGTCGGGGCCGAGGTCCATCCATGTGACGGAACCAGAGGCCAGGTCGACGACGCCCAGGTCAAGATACGCGTTCGGCTGACCTGCGAAGGGGTAGCGGTGGGGCTCGGTATCGACCTCGTCCTTGCCCTGGTGGACGATGGCGTACTCGGGGATGTGGCGCGAATCGGCGCGGATGTAGGCGATCTTCGTGCCATCGGGGCTCCACCAGAAGCCGCGGTCGCGGTCGAGCTCCTCCTGGGCGATGAACTCGGCGAGGCCGTTGGTCAGGCCGGGTTCGGCCCCGGAGGTGAGCCTGCGCGGCTCGCCCCCGGTCACCGGGAGCGCCCAGAGCTCGTTGTCGCGGACGAAGGCGACCTGCGCGCCATCGGGGCTCAGGCGGGGGTCGATGGCGCCGGCCGAGCCCTCGATTTCGCGCATCTCCGCGCCATCGATGCTGACCCAGAGGCGGCCGCCTCCGGGGACGAGGAGTACCTGCCGTTCCGCCTTCGATGCGAACTGGTAGTCCGTGACGCCGAGCTCGCGAAGGCGGGCGCGCTCGCGGCGCAGCTCCTCCTCACGGGAGAGGTCGCCTTCGCTGGTCGACGACGGCGGCGGGCCCGCCAGCACCGTACGCTCGCCGGATTCCAGGTCGTACCGCCAGAGGCTGCGGACCAGGCTGCCCTCGGCGCTGAAGAGGTAGGTGACGGCCCTTCCATCGGGCGTAAACCCGAAGTGACCCGGGACGGCCGTGCCGGGCCGGGGGAAGGTGGCGACCTGGGTGATGGTGAGCGATTCGTAGGGCCGGGTCATCGGCGGTGGGCCTCCGCGCGCAGCGCTTCGATTTCGGAGATGGACTTCGGGATATCGCGGGTGAGGACATCGGCGCCACTTTCGGTGACGGCGACATCATCCTCGATGCGGATGCCGCCGAAATCGAGCATCCCGTCCACCCGGTCCCAGTCGACGGCGTCGCGGTATTGCTCGCGCCGGGCGGGGTCGGTGAGGAGTGCGCGGATGAAGTAGATGCCGGGCTCGATGGTGACGACGTAGCCGGGCTGGAGGGGGAGGTCGGCGCGGAGCCACTTCAGACCGAAGCGGTCGCTTGGGGCGCGGCCCTTCAGGCAGCCACCGGCGTCGTGCGTGGCGAGCCCGAGCATGTGGCCAAGGCCGTGGGGAAAGAAGAGGGCATGGGCGTCGCGTTCGACCAGGTCCGCGGCGTTTCCGCGGAGGATGCCGAGATCGACAAGGCCGGCGGCAATGTGGGCCGAGGCTGCCAGGTGGAGGTCCCGGTACTCCACGCCGGGGCGGATACCGGCGATGGCGGCCTGCTGGACATCGAGCACGAGCTGGTAGAGGTCACGCTGGATACCTTCGAAGCGGGGCCCGGCGGGGAACGTCCTGGTCACGTCGCTGGCGTAGCCCTGCCACTCGGCGCCGGCGTCGATCAACACCAGGTCGCCGTGGGAGAGCTGGCGGGCGGTTGGGGAGAAGTGGAGGACCGCCCCGTTCGAGCCGGCGCCGACGATGGAGCCATAGGCCGTGCGTTCCGCGCCATGGCGGAAGAACTCCGCCTCGAGCTCGACCTGCAGCCGGCGCTCGGACATGCCGGGGAGGGCTGTTCGCAACGCGAGCAGGTGGCCGGCACGGGATGCGGCCGCGGCAGCGCGCATCAGGGCGAGCTCGGAGGGATCCTTCGCCCGGCGGGATTCGGCGACCTGTTCGCTGAGCCGGGCCGAAAGGCCGGGATCGATGTCGAGTTCGAGGGCATCCCAGTTGTGGATGCCGTATGCGGCCGGGCGATGGGTGATGTCGTCGTTGCCGAGGACCGCGAGCGTCTCGCTGCGGCGCTGCTCGAGCCAGGCGGGCAGGCTCGCGATAGGCCGGACGGGGAGGCCGGTAGCGGCGGCGAGGGATTCGAGGTCCTGGCCATCGCCGACCCAGACGCGGTCCTCAAGGCTGGGCACCGGCGCGAAGAGCACCCAGCCGCCGGTGGGGTCGAAGCAGAGGCAAGCCCCGGGAGTCCTGGCGCCTGCGAGGTAGGTGAACTCGGGGTGGGCGTGGAAATCGTGGTACTGGTCGGTGCCGGGGACGGGGACGGGGAGGCCGGCCGGGACGAGGACCGCAGCGCCGGCGAGGTCCCACGTGCGGGCGATAGCATGGCGGCGGGCGCTGAGGCCAGCGGACGGCTGCATCCGCTGAGTGTATGCGCCGGGGCGGGATCAGTTGTAGTTGGCGGCCGCCTCCCTGAGGGCTGCCGCGACGGATTGGCGCAGGCCGGCGGGCTCGATGACCGTGGCATAGGCGCCCCAGCTCAGCACCCATGGCGTGAATTCGAGGAGGCTGGGGAGTGAGACTTCGAGGCGCACGCCGCCACCTGGGAGGTCCTGGAGATGCTGGGTGGGGTGCCAGTAGCTTTCGCGGATGCGGGCGGCGACGGCGGGCGAGAAGTCGACCTTGACGTCGTGGTGCTCCTCGCCGAACACGACACCGCCCCAGCTGTGGCGCAGGCGATCGGCGACTTCCTCGACATTCGCCGGGACAAATTCACGCGAGGTGACCTCGACGCCACTGATCCGGTCGACCTTGAAGATGCGGACGGTATCGTGCTCGGAGCTGTAGCCCGCGACGTAGGTGCCACTCTGGGTGTGGTCCAGGATGTAGGGGTCGAGGTCGGTTGTGCGGGGGCCGGCCGCTGACGCGGAGCGGTAGGTGATGGTGGCGGTGCGGCTGGCGGCCCAGGCCTCGGTGAGGCGACGGACGACCTCGATGTAGGCCATGTTGGCCGGGAGCTCGGCATACTCGGCGACGGTGCGGCGCATGTGCCTGGCGATGCCATCGGGCAATTCGCCGGCGATCTTCTCGAGCGCGGCGATACCGTCCGGGTCGCGCTCGTCGGCGGAGCGGAGCATGAGGCGGGTCGCGAAGTAGACGGCCCGGGCTTCGTGCAGCGTGAGGCGCACGGGCCCGAAGACGACGTTGGCGCCTTCCATGATGCTCCAGCGGCGATTTTCGAAGACCAACGGAACGTTGAGCTCGGATTCGAGCGCGAGCAGGTCGCGCTGGATGGTGCGCTGGCTGTAGCCCAGTTCACGCGAGAGTTCGGAGGTGCTCAGGCTGCCGCGCCTCACGAACAGGTCGCGGATGCGGATAAGCCTTGTGGAGCGCCTGGTCTGTTCGGTCATACCGCTCACCTCGTAGCGAGTAACGTTCTCCCCCGGGGAAGTGGAGGGAGAGTACGTCGCCTTCGCGACAAAATATGTCGCGGAGTGGACACTACCATTCGTGATTCGTGAATTTTCTGTCGACCGGGGCGATTGGTAAAGGCGACAGGTGGTTCATCTATCACCAGTGGCCAGGGGCGAGGGACGAGAACGGCGCGTTCGCCTAGGATCGGAGGGTATGCCCGGAACGCTGGACTTCGGACCCGTGATTCACATCTCGGCGGAGGCGATCGGCCAGCCGGGCCAGCGGCGGTTCCGGCTGCGCGCGATGAACGAAAGCGGCGAGAGCGCGTCGTTGTGGCTCGAGAAGGAGCAGCTTGCGGCCCTCGGCGACGCCATCGAGACGGTGCTGAAGGACGAGTCGTACACGTACCGGCCGAGAGCGCTCGACGACGCCGAACCCGGGGTAGTGCTGCCGCTGAATGCGACGGTCGATATGCGCCTGGCGCAGCTTTCGATGGGCGTGAACACCGAGGCCCAGCGAATCGTGCTCATCTGTGCCGACGGCCCGGCGGGCGCCGACGAAACGCAAGGCGTGACGATGGAGTTCGACTACCGCCTTGGGTTTGAGCTGCGGCGCCAGATAGCGGAGGTGATTTCAGCAGGGCGGCCGCCGTGCCCGCTCTGCGGCGGGCCGATCGACCCTTCCGGCCACGTGTGCGTGCGAACGAACGGACATCACCCGCACTAGGGCTGCTGAGTCGCGGCTGGAGACGCTGATTCCGGTGTAGCGGTGGCCTGTGGCTCGGCCGTGGTGGCCGGGGTGCCGCTCGAGGGGGTTTGAGTCGCGCCGGTGGGACTCGCGGTGGGCGAAGCGGCCCCAGTGGGAGTGGCCGCTGGAGCAGTGGGGGAGGCCGCCGGGCTGGCCGCCACGGTTGGCGTTGGCGCCTCTTCGCCGGGCTCGTTGGCGTCGGCGGGGGCAGCGGGGCCGCTGCCGGGCGGAGGTGGTTCGTACTTCGGCAGTTCGGGAAGGGCAGAGGCCGAGGCCTCGATGGTGAGCTTGCTCTGGTTGCCGATGACCTCGATGAAGATGGGGCCACGCTCGAAGGCGATCTCCTGGCCGGACTCGTCGTAGAAGCGGGTCCGCGACTCGCGATCGGGTTTCTTCCAGGCGCCCTTGATGGCCCGGCCAGCGGTAAAGACGGTGGCGGGGCCTTCGCCCAGCTGGTTAAGGAGCACGTGCCCGGAATCGTCCACGACCTCGCCGGGGGCCAGCATGACGATCACGGTGGCGAACTTCAGCTGTTCGCCGGTGGCGGCGTCGATGTGGGGCCCACCGAACTGGTAGCGGGCATACGCCTTTGCGCCGGGGTCCCACTTCCACTGGACCAGTTGCCAGCTGTAGCGGCCGCCCTGGAAGTCGATTTCGATTCCTTCGGCCGGTTCGCCCTGGGGCGGGTCGCCCGGGTTGCGGAACTTCCATGGCTCCAGCGCGGAGGGCCCTACGAAGCCGAGCCCGGCCGCGATTTCGCGGAGCTTGCTGGTGCTGGTGGCGAGGTTGTATGGGGCGTAGCGGCCGGGGTCGCGATGGTAGGCGGAGTTCGCTTCCGGCGAGAATGCGTTGAGGTCCTTAACGCCCCATTCCACGATCTGGCCCATCGCGTTGGCGTCGTTATCGGTGGAAGCCCCGCCGGCATGGGCGTAGATCGCGCCGAGCTCGCTGGCCCAGACGACGAAGGGTGTGCGGGCCGAGCGGATCGGCATGACGAGGTCAGCCTCGTTTCTCCAGAACACGGCCATGAGGCGGGTAATGCCACCTTCGACAAAGGCCTCGTAGACAACGTCCGCCTGTGCCAGGCCCGAGTGAGGGAAGGCGTTCGCGGTGTTGTCGAGCATGATGGCCAGGGGGAGGAGGTCCTTGCGTTCGGACCACTCCGCGTCGGTCATGGGGGCGCCATCGAGGATGCCGGAGTAGCGCAGCGGGGTAGCGGATGGTGTTGGCGAGTGCGTGCTCGTGGCGGTGACGGTGGCCGCTTGCCTGGTGGTTGGAGAAGGCTCGGGCGCGGCCGACGATGACCCACCACCGCCAAGGATGGCCAGGGCGGCAACCGCCAACCCAACAACGGCGACAGCGCCGGCGATCGCCACCGCGACGGCGCGGTTGCGCCGAAGCACCTGGAGGAGGGGTTGCATTCTCGAATGCTACGGACGGCCTGGATGGTGGGCAACGGAGGCCAGAGGTGACACCGGCGGCGGACCGGCCGGGCTGGAACTTGCGGCGGCGCCCGGCGGGGCAGCACAGTAAGGGGCGATGAAACGGCTCGGCATCCTGACCAGTGGGGGCGACGGCCCCGGCATGAACGCGGCGATCCGCGCGGCGGTGCGGACAGCGACATCGCACGGTGCGACGATGGCCGGCTACATCGACGGATTCACCGGGTTTGTCGAGGCGAACTTTGTGGAGCTCGACGACCGTGCGGTGGGCAACATCATCCAGCGGGGCGGCACCATCATCGGGACGTCGCGCAGCAAGGCGTTCCTGGACCCGGACGTGCGGAGACGGGCTGCCGCTCAGATGCGCGCGGATGGTGTGGAGGGGCTCATCGTGGTCGGCGGGGATGGCAGCTTCCGAGGGGCGCTCGCCCTCCAGGATGAGTGCGGGGTGCCGGTCGCGGGCATTCCCGGGACGATCGACAACGATGTCTGGGGGACCGACGAGGCCATCGGGTTCGACACCGCCGTGAACACGGCGTTGCTGGCGATCGACCAGATCCGCGATACGAGCGTCTCGACCGGGATGATGTTCTTCGTGGAGGTGATGGGGCGGACGAGCGGGGCGATTGCCCTGCACACGGCGGTGGCCGGGGGTGCGGCTGGTGTGCTTGTGCCGGAGGCGACCGACCAGATGGGGCAGCTGGTAGAACAGCTGCGCGCGTCGATCGCGAGGGGGAAACGGAGCCACATCATCGTGGTGGCGGAGGGCGACGAAGCGGGCGGCGCGTTTTCGGTGGGCGAGGCGGT
>JBBIVC010000131.1:0-6726 GCA_037439905.1 Thermoflexus sp. | reverse complement strand
CGCGCTATCCACGGCCTCGGCATCGCCGAGCTCGGCCTTTTGCTTTCCGCGGCCCGGCTCGCCGGGATCGGCATGCACATCGACTACTACAACCGCGACCGCCACGCTGAATACCTGGTCCACAGTGGCGACCTCCACGGCTTCACCCACCGCGAGATCGTCCTGCTCGCCGCGCTCGTCCGCTGGGCCGATTCGGGCACGCCCGACCTCTCGCCGTACCGGGTCATCATCGAGCCCGATGACCCCAGGAAGGTGGCCGTCCTCTCCGCGTTACTTGGCGTCGCGCGGGCAGTCCGCCGCCGCCACCCGTCGCCCGTGCTGGATCTGACCGCCCGGGCGACCAGGTCGCGGTTGATCATCCGCCTTCACGCCAACGCGCCGCTCGATGCCGAGCTTTACGAACTCGAACGGCAGCAGCGGCGGCTCGAATCGGTCCTCAAGCTCCCCGTGACCTTCGCCGTGCGTGATCAGGCGCGCGACTGACCGAGACGGCGCAGTGCAGCCGGCTGGATCAGCCATTCCAGCCAGCAGTTCCCGGGAGCAGGCTCGGCGGGGCTCCCCACGAGCGCCGCGGCCCCTTTCTTGAAGACCGCTGTCATCCCGGTCCTGTCGCCGGTAAGCAGGTAAGCGAGCAGCTCGCTCATCCATGGCTCGTGTCCCACCAGCGCGATCGCCCCGGCGTCGGCCTCCGCGATGTCCGCGAGCACGCGATTATGGTCGCCGGTGGCCAGCGCCTCGCACTCGCGTGGTTTCCCCAGCCCGTAACACTTGCGCAGGATGTCGGCGGTCTCGACGGCGCGGACGAGCGGCGAGGTCAGGATGACCTGGGGGGTGAACAGCCGCTTGAGGCCGCCAGCAGCCTCGACCATGCGCGCCCTGCCCTGCGGCGTGAGCGGCCGGCGCGAATCGTCCTCGAATCCCGGGGTTCCGCGCTCGACCGCTACCGCGTGGCGCACCAGGCAGATTTCCACAGCTCCTCCCCCGCGCCCTGGCTTTCGGCCGAGTGGCTAGCTCGCGCTCATCTCCGCCGAGACCAGCTCGACGGCGGTCAGCTTCCACTGGCCCATGATCTGCTTCCACGAAGTGCTCACGGTCGCCGTCCCCATGGACGACCGGAAGGTGACGTGGAACACCTCCGCGTCACCCTCAACGCCTTTCCCGGCGATCTCGTACCCCTCGATGTTTGGCATCTGCGCCGGCGAAAGCCCGCCCGCCTGGGCGCCCATCTGCATCATCTGGGCGAGCGCCTCGGGCGTGATGTCGGCCATCACCTGGGTGAGGTTGCCGGTCATCACCGCCCGGGCATTGCGCTCCACCGCCTCGCGGGCTGTCGCCGGTTGCGTCATCTCAGCCGAGGTCCTTCAGGTCGTCGATCTGCCACTTCCCGCCACTGTCGACCCACTTGCTCCAGATCCTCCGGGTTGTCGCGCCGATGTAGCTGATCTCTACCTCGTTGTTGCCCAGGTCCTTCACCTCGTAGGAGGTGGCGGAGATCGGGTTCGCCGCCAGCGCCATCGCCTTCGTCAGCCCGTTCGGCGTGAAATCGCCCATCAGGGCGGCCATGTTCCCCGAGACGACATCCTGCGCGTGCCGCGCCTGGGTTTCCTTCAGGTCTGCCATGCTCTTGTGGTCCTCCTGTCTTTGCCCGGCCGGTAAGCCAGGCCAGCAGGATACCCGGCGGATGATGAACGCCGCAACGACGCTCCCGGCCGCTCGCCTGCCCCGATATCATGAGGCCTGCGGCCCTCAACGGATCGCCGGATCGGGTGCCGGGTGCCGGCGAATCGCCCGGGCGAGGACGGGAACTTTGGCCGAAGAAACACACGACGCAGACCTGCGCGATCTCGCCCGAATGCAGCCGGGCGAGCGCCTTACTGCGCTGGGCACCACCCCCGCAGGCCTGTCCAGCGCAGAGGCAGCCGTGCGGCTGCAGCAACTCGGGCCAAACGAGCCCATCCGCCCCGCTTCCACCCGCCACCTTCGCTCGTTCGCCGGGCAATTCACCCACACGCTTGCGCTGCTCTTGTGGTTCGCGTCGGGCATTGCCTTCGCGGCCGGCATCACTGAGCTGGGGTTCGCCATTGTCGCCGTAGTGGTTCTCAATGGCGCATTCGCCTTCATCCAGGAGTACCGTGCCGGGAAGGTCCTCGAAAGTCTCATGCGCAGGGTAGCGGTAACGGCCCGGGTTTCGCGGGATGGCGCCCTGGGAACCGTCCCGGCCGCCAGCCTCGTGCCCGGGGACATCGTCCACCTGGCAACCGGTGACGTGATCCCCGCCGATTGCGCCCTCCTCGAAAGCGAGAATCTGACCGTCGACCTCTCGATGCTCACCGGAGAGACCCAACCGGTCGAGCGGTCGGCCGAGCCGGTTGAGGTTCCGGAAGGGCAAATGCGGATCGAGAGCCTTCCTCCATTGCTCCCCGGAGGCGCCTGGGTAGCGACGGGGACTGCCTCGGCCGTAGTGGTCGCGACCGGGCCATCCAGTTCCCTGGGGCGTATCGCCGGGCTCGTTCACGAAGTGTCCGGCAGGCCATCGGTCCTCGAACGCCAGGTTGCCGCCCTTTCCCGCGTTACGGCCGCCATCGCCGTGCTCGCCGGTGCGGCGACCCTCGCCCTGGCCGCCTCGTTCACCGAAACCTCGACGCTTTCGGCACTGACATTCAGCACGGGCATCATTGTCGCCCTGGTCCCCGAGGGACTGCTGCCCACGCTGAGCGTCTCCCTGGCCATCGGGGCCCGCCGGATGGCCGAGCGTGGCGCGGCAATTCGCCGCCTCTCCGCTGTCGAGGTTATCGGTTCGGCCACCGTGATCTGCACCGACAAGACCGGGACCCTGACCGAAAACGCCATCACGGTGAAGGGTGCGGTCTCCGTCGATGGCTCGCAGCGGCCATCGATGGAAATGCTCCAGGTCGCCGCGCTCTGCAACGATGCGGTTGCCGAAGGAGACGCGATCGCCGGCGACGCGCTCGACAGCGCCCTCCTCCGCTGGGTGGAGGGGTTCGGAATCGACCCCGCCGCGTTGCGGTCCGCACATGCGCGCCTCTCAGGGACCCCGTTCGACGCCCGCAAGCGCTACATGGAAGTTACCTGTGCTATCGAGGGCTCTCCGACCGTGCTGGTCAAAGGCGCGCCGGAGGCTGTCCTTCCGCTCACCTCCACCGGGGCGCTCCCCCCGGCCCTGGCACACGCCGTTGCAGAGGCGACCTCCGCCGGCGATCGGGTGCTCTTGCTCGCCCGGGGGGCTGAGGGTCGCGGCCTTCATCCCGCCGGGATCGTGCGCTTCGGCGATCCTCCCCGCGCAGGCGTCGCCGATGCGCTCGCGGCATGCCGGCACGCCGGCATCCGGGTGGTGATGCTAACGGGTGACCACCCCGAGACGGCCCGGGCCGTCGCGCGCACCGTCGGCATGGTCCAGGGAGCCGTGCCGGTGGAGACCGGTGACGACGTCGACCGCATGTCCGATGCCGACCTGCGCGCCTTCCTGGCCTCGAATGCCGTTATCGCTCGGGTCGACCCGCAACAGAAGCTTCGCGTTGTGCGCGTGCTCCAGTCGGCTGGCGAAGTGGTCGTCGTGACGGGCGACGGCGTGAACGACGCTCCGGCGCTCCGCGCCGCCGACGTGGGCGTGGCCATGGGGCTGCGAGGCACTGAAGTGGCCAAGCAGGCAGCCGATATCGTTCTCGCCGATGACAACTTTGCAACCATCGTGGCTGCCATCGAGGAGGGCCGGTCGATCCGGGCCAACATCCGGCGGTTCTTGAGCTACATCGTCACCAGCAACGTCGCCGAGATGGTGCCGTTCCTGCTGTACATCTTTCTCCCGATTCCGCTTCCCCTTGCGGTTATCCAGGCCCTCGCCGTCGATATCGGAACGGACCTCCTGCCAGCGCTCGCGCTCGGGGCCGAACCTCCCGCGCCGGGAGTCATGCGCGCGGCGCCGGAACCCCCTTCCCGGCCGCTGCTCACCCGGCGGCTCGGCCTTCGCACGTTCCTCTTCTTCGGGCCCCTCGAAGCGGCGATCGCTCTCGCGGGGTTCTTCGCCTTCTTTCTCGTCGAGGGCTGGCGATTCGCTGATTCGTTCGCACCGTTCGAGGGGGCCTCCCGTGCTGCCGCCACGGTCACGTTCCTGGGCATCGTTGGCGGGCAGGTCGGGTGCCTGGTCGCGCAACGCGATGGCACACTCCGTCAGCGGCTCTCCCTCGCGAACCGGGCAATCGCCGTTGGCCTTGCGTTCGAGATAGGCCTGGTACTGGTGCTCCTGTACGTTCCCGGCCTCAACCGGGCCGTCTCAATGGCCCCCATCGATCCGGCATGGCTCCTGGCGATTCCGCTGGCGGCGCTCACCTTCACGATGTGCGACGAGCTCAGGCGCGCGCTGGCACGGGCACTCTCCCGCGCCACCCCCACCAGCGGGAAACCGGCAGCTGAAGCCGCTAGACCAGCCTGATCCAGCGCCGCTTGCCCACCTGCACGATCGTCCCGGGCCGTGCCGGGGTGGTGGGCTCCATCACCAGGCCATCCATCGTCACCGCGCGCTGCTCGAACAGCCGTCGCGCCTCCCGCTTCGAAGGCGCTGCCCCCATTGAGACCACCACATCGAGCAGGAGGTCCCCCTCGCGGACGCGGTACTCGGGGATCTCGTCTGGCACTTCCTTGCGTTGGACCGTCCGCTCGAAGTGTTCCTGCGCCGCCGCCGCCGCCTCTGCGCCCCAGAACTCGCTGACAATCGTCCGCGCCAGCAGCTTCTTCGTCTCCATCGGGCTGCGATCCCCATCCCGCATCGCCCGCATGATCGCCCGCACCTCATCCGGGTGCAGGTTCGTGGCCAGCGTGAAGAAGTCGCCGATCACCTCGTCCGGGATCGACATCGCCTTGCCGAATTGCTCCTCTGGCGGGTCGTTCACGCCGATGTGGTTGCCCTTCGATTTCGACATCCGCTCCTTGCCATCCAGCCCGACCAGGATCGGCATGGTGACCGGCACATGCGGCCGCTGGCCCGCATCCTCCTGGATCTTCCGCCCGGCCATCAGGTTGAAGAGCTGCTCAGTGCCGCCAACCTGCACGTCACACGCCAGCGCAAAGGCGTCGTACCCCTGCATCAGGGCATACAGGAACTCGTGGAGGTAGATGGCGTCGCCGTCTTCCCACCGCTTGCGGAAGTTGTCGCGGCGAAGCATCTCGGCGACGGTGAACTTCGACATCAGGCTGATGATGTCGGGGAACGTCAGCTTGCCGAGCCACTCGGAGTTGTGGCGTAGCTCGGTCTTCTGGGGGTCGAGGATGCGCGCGGCCTGCTCGAAGTAGGTCGCCTCGTTCGCCGCGATGTCCTCTGGCGAGAGCATTGGCCGCAGCTTGTTCTTGTCGCTCGGGTCGCCGATGAGCGCCGTGTAATCGCCGATGAGGAAGATGCAGTGGTGGCCGAACTGCTGGAATTGCCGGAGCTTCCTCAGCGGCACCGTGTGCCCCAGCGTCAGCGAGGTCGCTGTCGGGTCGATCCCCAGGTACACGCGCAACGGGCGGTCCTCTTCCAGGAGCGAACGCAGCTCACGTTCCATCTGCTTCTTGAGGAGGGCGTCGCCGTAGTCCACGCCGCTCATCAGGACGCTCATCTGCTCGTCGACGGGTGCCATCGTTCGTGTCATGCCATGTCCAGCCGGTGATTCCAGGTTGAAGACGCGCTCAGCTGAGGATCTCCCTGGCGCGGACGATGTCCCGCGCGATCTGGGCTTTGAGCTCTTCGACGCTTTCGAACTTCATCTCGCCCCGGATGCGCGCGATGATCTCCAGGTCCATCCGCTCGCCGTACAGGTCACCCTCGAAGTCGAGCAGGTGGGTCTCGATCGAGACATGGCCCGCATCGAAGGTTGGCCGGCGTCCGATGTTCGTCCCGCCCATGAGCGAAAGGCCCGCCACGTGTGCGCGCGTCGCATACACGCCCAGCGCCGGCAGCGCGCGGTCGACCGCCACGGAGATGTTCGCCGTTGGGATGCCGATGGTGCGGCCCCGCTCGAAGCCCTTCACCACCGGCCCCGAGATCCGGTAGGGCCGCCCGAGGAGGGCGGTCACGCGGTCCATATCGCCCTCGGCCAGCGCCTTTCGCACCGCGGTCGAGCTGTACCGCTCGTGGTCGTGCATCAGGGGCTCTACCTGGATGACTTCGAACCCGAGCTCGGCGCCCAGCCGGCGCATGCGCTCTACCGTGTCCTTCGGCGCGCCTCGCCCAAACGCCGCATCCGGACCGAGCACCATGAGCCGCATCCGCAGCCACCGGTGGAAGGCGGTCGCCAGTTCCTCCGCGGTTACTTCTGAAACTTCGCTGGTGAACGTCAGCGGGATGACCCAATCGGCCCCGGCCAATCGCAGGAGCTCCATGCGGTCTTCCAGCGAGGTGAGGTAGCTCGGCGCGACCTCGGGCCGGAGCACCGTGATCGGATGCGGATGAAGCGTGACCACCCCGGGCGATAGGGCGCGCTTCTTCGCTTCCTGGCGGAGCCGTTTCAGCAGCGCCTGGTGCCCCAGGTGCACCCCGTCGAGCACGCCGATCGTCAGCGCCGTCTCGGGACCCGGTGCCCCCGCCGTGAGCTGCGCCTGCGTGAACGTTGGGATGCTCATCTTGCCTGCCCACAGCCTACCAACGCCGGGTGGACTGTGCACAATGGTTGCCGGTGGCCCTCCCCCCTCTCCGTTACCGGCCTCACACTCTCCCCAAGGACCCCAACGCAT
>JBBIVC010000130.1:5911-6754 GCA_037439905.1 Thermoflexus sp. | reverse complement strand
GAAGCTACTGTGCGTCCCCGGGGCCGCGAATACCGGGTCCGCGATCTCCGTCGCCAGGTAGCTCGAGACCACCACTTTCTTGAACAACCCCACGAGGATGAGCTGAAACGCCGGCGCCGCGTCGATCACTCGCTCCCGCAGCGGCTCACGCAGCTGCGGCGCGAACTCCGTCACGCGCACGATCGGCCCGGCTACCAGGTGCGGGAAGAACGACAGGTACAGCGCGAAGTCCAGCGGCGACATCGGCTCCGTGTCGCCCCGCGCGATGTCCACCAGGTAGCTGATCGCATGGAACGTGAAGAACGAAATCGCCACCGGCAGCGTGATCTCCATCAGCGGCAGCGGGAGTTCCACGCCCAGCCGCTCAAAGGCATCGACCATCTCCGTGGCGAAGAAGCCGTAGTACTTGAACCAGCCCAGCGTCGCCAGGTTCGCCGCCACACCGAAGCCCAGGAACCACCGCCCGCCCCTCGTCAACCCCTCTGGCCCGCGCATCCGCGCCAGGTCGTGCCCCATCGCCCAGTTCGCCGCCGTCGAACCCACCAGCAGCAGCACGAACTTCGGCTCCCAGAAACCGTAGAAGAACCAGCTCGCCCCAACCAGGAAGACGCGCCACCAGAGGTGCCACGGCCGGATCAACCACGCGACCGCGAACACCGCGACGAAGAAGATGGCGAAGTCGATGGTCGGAAACAGCATCGTGACTCAGTACGCACGCCTGCCCGCCACCGGGCAACCGCGTCCATTGTGGAAAGGTTCACACAATCGTGCGAATCAGGCTCCGCCGCCGCCCCGACGCCATTGTTCGCTGCGGCTCGCCTGCGTACCGTGGACTCCAGACTG
>JBBIVC010000130.1:0-5891 GCA_037439905.1 Thermoflexus sp. | reverse complement strand
GCGGTTACTGGTCGTGGTGGAGTCTCCCGCTCCCGCCGGGCATGGCCGGCGCGGCACCCCCGGAGTCCTGGCGTGAGCGTTCGCGCCACCCTCTCCCATCGTCTCCATGCCCTCACTCCTGCCGTCCTTGGTACCGCGGCGCTCATTGCCGTGGTCATCGGCGCGGTCCAGCACCCACGGGGCGACCCCGCGAGCACCGCGGCCCTTGCTGCTGGCCCGGGAAGCCACGTCCCCATCCCGGGCCTCGCCTTCGACGGCACACCCGAGCCGGCGCCTACCCCGGCGCCCACGCCCGCTCCCGAGCCTCGCCGCCTCCCCGCCAGCCCGGCCGGCCTGCGCCTCTGGTCCGATGGCGATTCCACCTCGTACTTCATGACCGTTGCGCTTTTCCGTGAATGGGAGGATCGCGCCGGCGTCCCCGTCAGGGCTGCCGATTACAAGATCTCCTCCGGCCTCTGGCGCGATGACTTCTTCGACTGGCCAGCCTACATCGCCTCGGAGATGGCCACCTACGACCCCGATGTCGCCGTGTTCATGGTCGGCGCCAACGATGCCAACCAGGTCTCCTCCTACGTCGAATACGCTGAACGTGTCGGCCGCGTGATGGACCTGATGTACCGCGAGGGCCGCATTGTCGTCTGGATGGGCCAGCCCTGCATGGGTAACCCATCCCTCGCCGCAACCATCCCCGCGATCAACCGCGTCTTCCAGGAGCAGGCTGCCCTCCGGCCCTGGGTCGTCTATATCGACACGTGGTCCATCACCTCGTCTCCCGATGGGAGCTATGCGCAGTATCTGCCCGATGAAACGGGCGTCGAGCAAATGATGCGCTATTCCGATGGCATTCACTTCACGGGCGCGGGTGGCCGCCTCCTGGCGCGCGCCGTCCTCGCCGCGCTCTTCACGGCCGAATAGCCCGCCTGGCCTCGCTCCCCTTCACCGAGTGCCATCGCGTTCGCTAGGATGGCGGTCCGATGTCGATGCTTCCAACACCAACGACCCACGTCGAGGACGCCACCGACGCGCAACACGAGCCGCCCTACCACCTCATCCTCCTCGACGACAACGAACACACCTACCAGTACGTGGTCGCCATGCTCGCGAGCGTCTTTGGCTACGCGCCCGAAAAGGGCTTCGCCATCGCCTGCGTCGTCGATAGCCAGGGACAGGCCATCCTGATGACCGGCCCCCTCGACGAGGTCCGCCTCAAGCAGGACCAGGTGCACGCTTTTGGCGCCGACCCCCTCATGCCCCAGTGCAAGGGCAGTATGACGGCCGTCATAGAACCCGCCACGTAAACTCTCGTTCCGCATTTTTCGATTCCGGCCAAAATTTGCCCCTTTCGGCACGTCCACACTGGCTCGCCTGTGCGTATACTCCGCGGCTGAGCAATCTATCGCTCCTATAGATTGCGCACACAGGAAGAGGGGGATCGCCCAACAGTGTCAGGCACCGATAACTACTGGACTCGCAGGATGGCCCGCCAGGGCCTCTCCCGCCGCAGGCTGCTCGGGGGGGCAGCCACGGCAGGTCTCGGCGCCGCCGCTCTCGGCCTCGTCGGCTGCGGCGACGACGATGACGACGACGACGGCGGCGGAGAACCCACCGCCACCAAGGCCGCCGGCCAAACCCCGTCAGGCTCACCAACAACTGCCGCGTCGCCGACCAAGGTGGCCAAGCAGAAAGGTGGCACGGTCCGCTTCACCAGCGCTGGCAACACCTGGGATACGTTCGACATCGACCGTTCCCGCTTCACGCCAGTCTCCGCCCTGTTCGGCTGGACGAACCTCGGCGTGCTCCAGTGGGATAGCTATACCAAGGGCATTATCGGCGGCGGCCTCGCGGAAAAGTGGGAACAGCCCGATAAGCAGACGACCACCTTCACGCTGCGCCCCAACGTCTTCTGGCACAACAAGCCACCGGTCAATGGCCGCGCCGCCAAGGCCGACGACATTGTCCAGTTCATCAAGCGCAACGTCGCCGGGAAGCTTGCAGATGGCACCGACGACCCCAACTTCTACCGCAAGTCGGCATTCCAGACCGTCGACAAAGTCGAAGCCGTCGACGACAAGACCGTCAAGGTCACCTTCAAGCGCCCCGACCCGTTCTTCCAGAACGTCCTCGCCGGGGCCTACACGAAGGTCCAGGCGCCCGAGGCCATCGCCGCCTTCGAAAAGGACTACGCCAACCTCAAGGCCGAGCTCGTCATCGGCACCGGTGCCTTCGTCCTCACCGATTTCAAGGCCGAAGGCACCCTCACGCTCGTCCGCAACGAGAAGTTCTACACCCAGGTCAACTGGGATGGCGTGAAGTACCTCAATCTCTTCACCGACCAGGCCGCGCAGCAGGCCGCCTTCGAACAGAAGCAGCTCGACACGTTCGCGCCGAACGCAAACACCGTCGCCGACGAACTGCTCAAGCGCTTCGAAGGCAAAATCAACGAGACCAAGTCGTTCTCCGCGAACCCGCAGGCCGGCACGTACTACGGCGGCGCCGCACCCTGGAACAACCCGAACCTCATCGGCGCCATCTTCCGCGCCTTCGATCGCCGCTCCCTCATCAACTCGCTCCTCCAGGGCAAGGGCGTCCTCGCCGGGAACAACCCGCCCACCCAGTCCGCCTTCGCCATCACCGAGGCCGAGCTCATCAAGTTCCCCGGCTACCTCGAGGACCGCGCCCTCGAAGAAGCCGAGGCCAAGAAGATGTGGGAGGCCGCCGGCGGCCCGGCCCTCGGCGAAATCATCGTCGATATCCCCGATATCTGGGAGGGCCTCTACTCCGGTGGCGCCGCCCTCATCACCAGCCAGCTCAAGAAGGTCCTCGGCAATACCTTCACCGCCAAGATCGAGCCGTACTCCACCATCACCGGCAAGATCGTCAAGCAGGAATACGGCAACGGGAAAAACAACATCTGGTACGGCTGGATCACCGAGATCACCGACCCGGAACCGTCCCTCCTCAACTACCTCACCTACAACTCCGCCCAACCGCAGTTCAAGCAGTACGGCGTCAAGATCGACAAGGTCGACCAGCTCACCAACGCGCTCGTCGCCGAGTTCGACCTTGCCAAGCGCCAGGACATGAACAAGGAGGTCATGCGCGAGCTCCTCAAGAACTGGGGCGCCGGCGTTCCCTATTCGCTCGTCGGCCTTACCCGTAACCTCCGCTGGAACTACTACCATCCCGCGGAAAACGCTCCCTTCGTCACCAGCCACCAGGCCGGTACCGAAGCCTGGTTCGACCAGACCGACCCCACCTGGCAGGGCCGCCCCGCCTAGCCACCACCCTTCCGCACCGTTCACGAGGGGCCGGCGGGCCCCTCGTGCGTCCACCCCGCTTTGCCCCCGCTCGCCCGCTCCGGTAGGCTCCCCGCGCAAGCCTTCCCCTCCCGGAGCACATCGTGGCCATCACTCCCGCCGACGACTACCTCATCCACCAGACCCCCTACACCTTCGACCGTGTCGCTACCAGCGACCGCAACTTCTACGACCGGTACTTCTTCAACGGGTACCGGCGCGATGGCGAGGTCTACTTCGCCCTCGCCATGGGCCTCTACCCCAACCTCGGCATCATGGATGCCGCCTTCAGCGTCGTCTCGAAAGGCACCCAGTACTTCGTGCGGGCCTCGCGCCTCCTCGGCAGCGACCGCATGGATACGCGCGTCGGGCCCATCTCCGTCCAGGTCGTCGAACCGCTCAAGAAGTTCCGCATCAAGGTCGCCCGCAACACGTGGGGCATCACGGCCGACCTCCTCTGCCAGGCCCGCTCGCTCCCCGCGGAAGAACCGCACTTCTTCCGCATGTCCCGCAACGTCCCCGTCATGGACTACACGCGCGTCACCCAGCACGGCGCCTGGTCGGGCAAGCTCTCCGCCGCCGGCCAAACCTGGGACCTCGCCCAGGACACCTGGTGGGGCTCCCGCGACCACTCCTGGGGCATCCGCAACGTCGGCGGCCGCGACCCCCGCGGCGCACCGCCAGCCGAGCCCCCGCAGTTCTTCTGGAACTGGGCCCCCCTCAACTTCGAGGACCTCTGCACCCTCTTCACCGTCTCCGAAAACCCCGATGGCTCCCGCTGGCACCAGTCGGGCGTCATCCTCACGCCCTACCCCGATGCCTCGATGCAAGAAACCGAGGTCGACCACGACCTCCGCTTCCAGAAGGGAACGCGCTGGCTCGAGTCCGCCACCATCACCCTCCGGCCCCCACAAGGCAAAGATCTCGCCATCGAGATCAAGCCCATGTACTCCTTCCTCATGAAGGGCATTGGCTATGGCGAACCGAAGTGGGGCCACGGCATGTGGGTCGGCCCCGATGAGGTCGACGGCGGCCAGTACGACCTCGCCTCCGAGCCCCCAATGGCCAACCTCCACGTCCAGCAGGTCTCGCAGGTGACGGCTGGCCGCCGCAAGGGCATCGGCATCTACGAGATCATCCTCATGGGCCCTCACGCCCGCTACGGCTTCAAGGAGCTCCTCGACCCCGCCCGCTAACCGCGTGGGGGATCGACATTCCGCGATCCCCCTCCGAAAATGGATTCATGCCTATCTACGAGTTTCGTTGCGGCGATTGCGGAAAGGTAACCAACTTCTTCACCCGGAAGATCGACACCGAGGTCCGGCCGCCCTGCGAACACTGCGGCAGCGCCAACACCTCGCGCCTGGTCTCGAAGTTCGCGCGCACCTACACCCGGGCCGACATCATCGATAAGTACGGCGACCCCGCGGATGGCGGCGGCCCCGACGCCTACCGCGACCCTCGCCAGATTGGCTCATGGGTCGAAAAGCGCTTTCAGGAATACGGCATGGACCTGCCGGAAGGCGCCCGCGAGATGATCGACGCCGCCCGCGAAGGCGAACTCCCCGAGCCCGTGAAGGACCTCTAGCCCGCATCGCCATCCGCCAACCAGGGGGATTCCCGCGCACATGAGCGACACGTCACCGCTCGATACCATCATCCCCCGCATCCTCGATCACTTCGCCGCCAAGAACGCCGCCCGCGAACAGGCCCTCGCTGCCAGCCGCGCCATCATCCGCATGAGCGCCAACGCCATCCGCGCCGTCCACCGCGGCGAATTCGACCAGGCCGAGGCTCTGCTCGATGAAGCACGCCGCATTCGCGATGAGGCCGTCACCGCGCTCGAAGGCCATGCCGATGTCTACCACGCTGGCTTCCTCCACGACGCCCAGAAGGAATACGCCGAAGCGCGCACCACCCTCGCCCTCCTCCGCGGCGGCGCCATCCCTTCCCCCGAAGAGCTCGGCGTCGAATACCCGGCCTACCTCAATGGCATCGCCGAAGCCGTCGGCGAAATGCGCCGCATGATCCTCGACCGCCTCCGCGCCGGGAATTTCGAAGGCTGCGAGGAAATCCTCGATGCCATGGACGACATCTACTCCGTCCTCGTCACCATCGATTACCCCGATGCCATGACGGGCGGGCTCCGGCGCACCACCGACCAGACTCGCGGAATCCTCGAAAAAACCCGCGGCGACCTCACGATGGCCATCGTCCAGCGTCGCGCCACCGCGCCCCCCTTGTAGCCGCCCGCCGGCCTAGCCTTCGACCGTGAAGAAGATGCCCAGCATCAGCGTTCCCACCACCACCGCCCCCGCGAGGAACCCGATCGCGGCGCGCAACGCCTCACCGGTCCGCGTAGCCCAGGCCAGCGCCGCCACTCCCGCCAGCGCTCCCGCCACCGCCATCCCCACCCCCGCCCCGAGGTGTGTCAGCACCATCCCCGCATAGAACAGCACTCCGGCGCCTCCGCCGCCGAGCCATCCTGCCGCTTTGCCCTGCCCCGGGATACAGCTCGCGGCCGCGATGAGCGCCACAATGGGCGTGAAGACTTCCGTCCGGTCGTACGACTGGTCCACCGCAACACCCAGGGCC
>JBBIVC010000129.1:0-6758 GCA_037439905.1 Thermoflexus sp. | reverse complement strand
GGATTCGACGGGTCGCGCCGGTGACCGAGGGGCCGCACGGGATGCCGAGTTCGCGGCTGACAATCATGGCGTGGCTCTGGGCCGCGCCCACATCGACGATGACGCCGCCCGCGGCCACGAAGAGCGGCGTCCACGACGGGTCGGTCATGGGTGCGACGAGGATTTCGCCGGGCCCACAGGCAGTGGGGTCGATCGGGTCGAGGACGACGCGGGCGACGCCGGTCACCTGGCCCGGGCAACCCTGGAAGCCCTGGAGCACATCGCCGACCTTCACGGGTTCGACGGTGGTGGCGCCCTTGGGTGGCCACGTCGACGGGTCGGGCAGTGTGCCCCAGAACACGAACGGCTCCTGGAGGGCCGCGTAGCGATCGTAGAGCGCGCGGCGCTGGCGGATGGTCTCGCGGAAGGGGGCGGGATCGGCGAGCCAGCGTTCGATTTCATCGGCCTTGAGGAAGGCGAAATCGCCAGTGTCGTCGCACATGCCCGCGGCAACCATGCGCTTGCCGATGGTGTGGAGTGCCATGCGCGCTTCCTGGGCGAGCTTGATGGCGTTGGTCTTGGTCCGTTCGCGGCCGGCCTGGAAGAGGACTGCGGAGCGTGCTGCAGCGAGGAAGAGGCCCTGGTTTTCCGGGTCGCTCTCGAGCATCGCGGCGATTTCACCGACGATCCGCTCGCGTTCCGCGGCGAGCGAGCGGTTGCGGAGCGAGGGGTCGGCCTCGGGGCCGGCCAGGCGCATCCGGTCGATGGCGGCGAGGGCGAGCTCGGGCTTCGTCTCCCAGGTGTGGTTGCGGACCTCCCATTCCTTTGGTCCGCGGGCGCCGTACCTGCGAAGGAAGGATTGGAACTCCTGGAGAAACGCCTGGCCGGCGGGGCCCGCGGCGGCCACGCGGTCGAGGAGGCCTTCAACGCCCGCATCGAACGCGGCGGAGAGCGCCGTATCTGCTGCGACCTTACGGCCGAGCTGCCACATGGCGAGCGAGGGTGCGGCCGATTCGACATCGCCGACGCCGGAGATGATCCGCATGGCGTCGTCCGGGCGGCCCACGGCGGTACAGACCTGGGTCAGCGCCCCGACCGGCACGGTACTGAGGAACGTCACGAAGATATGCTCGCTAAAGAAGCGCCGGAAGTGGGTGAGGAGCAGGTCGCGGGTGTACTTCCAGAGCTCCTGGTTCGACATCGCATCGAGGTTGGGCCGGGCTGCCCGGAGCGCATCAGCGACCTTTTCGCCCTCTGTGGGGATATCGAGGCGGTCGAGGGTGAGGGCCCACTGGAAGGTTTCGCCCAGGGCGGCGGTTCGCTCTTCGTTGTGGTCGCCGGGGGCGGGTTCGTAGGGCGGCACGCCGGGCTGGGCCCCGAAGAAAAGGTCGTCCATGGCCTGGGCGGAAAGGCCGGGGGCGCGTTCTCCCAGGATGCGGGTGACCGAGGCGTTCAGGTAGCAATACGACCCGAACACGCCCAGCGTCTCCATCTCGCCGGGCTTGAATTCGTCGTAGGTGAATCCTCCCATGCGCACCAGCGCATCGCGCCAGGCGCCTTCGGTGTGCTCTTCCATGAGCAGGCTGAAGGTGAGCGGCATCACCGGGTCGGGGAAGACTTCACCAACGTTTGCGCGCGTCCAGAGCGGGAACCGCTCGCTTGGGCGGCTCCCCACAATCCAGGGCTCCATTTCGTGTCCCTCCGAAAATTGCGGCGTCCCTCCGCAGGCGCCGAGGGTACAGCGAGAGCGCGCCAAATCCAAGACGCCCGGCCAGACGGCTGCAAACCGCCGCCGATGCTACGCTGGCCGCTGTGACGACACCTGACACCATCCGCGGGGCGTTTGAGGCCGCCTATGGACGTCAGCCGGTTGTTGTGGCCCGGGCGCCGGGCCGGGTAAACCTCATCGGCGAACACACCGACTACTCGGGATTGCCCGTCCTCCCCATCGCTATCGACCGGGCGACGTGGGTTGCGGCCAGCCCGAACGACACGGATACGGTGGAGGTGCGCTCGGACGGCTTCGAGCCGTTCGCGCGGCTCGAGCGCAGCGCCCCGGACCGCTTTGCGCGCGCCCCGTGGCACGGGTATGTAGCGGGCGCCCTGCTCGAACTTGCCGGCATGGCCCCGGGAAGAGGCGCGGATGTGCTCGTCTCGAGCGACCTGCCGGCAGCGGGCGGGCTGAGTTCGTCGAGCGCGCTGACCGTGGGAATCATCGCAGCGCTCTCGATGGCCTGGGGCGCCCCGCTCTCACCGGCGGAGGTCGCGGGCCTGGCCATCACTGCGGAACGCCATGTAGGGGTCGAGACCGGGGGGATGGACCAGCAGGTGATTGCCCTGGCGAAGGCGGGGCACGCGCTGCGGATCGATTTCCTGCCGCCGGGCACACGGGACGTGCAAATCCCGGGCGGGCTGCGGTTCGTGGTTGCGGCATCGGGAGGGGAAGCCCCCAAGGGCACGGCCGCGCGTGAAGCCTTCAACGAGCGGGTGGTGGCGACCCGGGCGGCGGCGGTACTGCTGGCCCATCAGCTCGGCTTCGAGATCGAGAGCGACCCTCCGCTGCTCGCGCACGTGGCCGATGTGGACGTGGTCGACGTGCTGGTCGACGAACTTCCCGAGAAGGTCTCGGCCCGCGATGCGGCGCGAACCGCGGGCGTGGACCTCGCGCGGCTGATCACACTGACGAACGGCGAGTTCGACCCCGGAATGACGCTTTGGGTCCGCCGGGCGGCGCGGCACGTGCTGAGCGAGGCTGCGCGGGTCGAAGCGGCGGAGCGCGCGCTCCTGGGCGGAGACCTCAGGCGATTCGGCGCGCTCCTGAACGAATCGCACGGGAGCCTGCGCGACGACATGCGCTGCAGCACGCCGGCCCTCGATCGCGTGTGCGCCGCGATGCGCAAGGCCGGTGCGCTGGGCGCGCGGCTGACGGGCGCGGGCTTTGGCGGCTATGCGCTCGCCGCCGTGCCCGAAGGCAAGGAGGATGCGGTGATCGCCGCCGCCATCGCCGCGACCGGGGGGCCAGCGTTCATCGTGACGCCTTCGGACGGCCTGCGGCTGCGGTGAGCGCGACAGTCGACCAGGCGGTGTTGCTCGCGGCGGGCCGTGGCACGCGCCTGGCAGACCTCACGCGCGAGACGCCAAAGCCGCTCCTGGAGGTCGGCGGCGAACTCATCATCTTCCGCATCATCAGGGGCCTTGCCGCCGCAGGCGTTTGCGACGTCACCGTGGTCACCGGGCACCTCGCCGAACGCCTCGAAGCGGCGCTCGGCGACGGGAGCCACCTGGGCGTGACGCTGCGCTGCGTGCGGCAGGAGCGGCTCGACGGCACCGCCCGGGCGGCGGCGCTTGCGCGGCCTTTCCTTCGCCCGGGCCCCTTCTTCGCCGGCTGGGGCGACATCGTGGTCGAAGCGGGGAACTACGCGCGGGTCATCGAAGGCGCCCGACTCACGGGCGCGGCCATCGCGGTCAACGAGGTCGACGACCCGTGGGCGGGGGCGGCCGTGTACGTCGATGAAACGATGCGCGTGCTCCGGATGGTTGAGAAGCCACTCCCTGGGAGTTCGACCACGCGCTGGAACAACGCGGGCCTCGCGGTGCTGCCCCCGGCGACCTGGGACGAGGTCGAGCGGCTCGAACCATCGGCGCGGGGTGAGTACGAGCTCCCCCAGGCGATCGCGGCGCTGGTCGCGGGGGGCTACCCGGTGGTGGCAGTGCCGATTGAGGGCCCATGGTTCGACATCGGCACGCCCGAGAGCCTGGCGGCAGCACGCCGGTACTTTGGAAGTTGACCCGGATGTAAGGTGACGGGACGAACATGCAAAACCTGCCGTGGGACCTCTGGCTCAACCCGCCGGGCACTGCCGATGGCCTCGACGTGGAGATGGCGTACGACGCCGCTACCTCGCGGCTCCAGGTCGCGCTGACGAACAGGGGCGCCAGCGAGGCGCGCCCGGGCGACATCCGCCTGACCGCAGAGGTCGACACGCCAGCCGCTGGAGGGTGGGCGTGGCTCCACGGCCGCTACATGCAAACCGATGCCATCGTTCGCAACTTCGGCGCCCCGGTTGCGGAAGGCTACGACGGGCGTTATGTCCGGGAACGGGAGGGCGGCAGGACGTACGTCAGCCGCGAGGTGGCCACGCTGACACTGCTGGCGAAACCTTCGCCGGTATTGCTGGTTGGCTGCCTGGCGATGGACCGCTTCTTCTTCGACATCGAGATCGAGATGGACGCGGACGAGTCGCGCGTAGAGCGGCTGGCGCTGGTGTTCGACCTGGAGGGCGCGGTCATCGCGCCGGGGGAGCGGCTCGAACTGCCGCCGCTGTTGCTGACCGAGGGGCACGACGCGCGTGACCTGATCGAGGAGTACGCCGACGAGGTGGCGACGGAGATGGGCGCCCGGGTCCCGGACCACGTCCCGACGGGCTGGTGCAGCTGGTATTACTTCTACAACCGGGTGAGCGAGGC
This sequence comes from Thermoflexus sp., assembly GCA_037439905.1. Taxonomy (GTDB): domain Bacteria; phylum Chloroflexota; class Dehalococcoidia; order Tepidiformales; family Tepidiformaceae; genus Amarobacter. The sequence goes on along the minus strand of JBBIVC010000129.1, from coordinate 2,312 downwards.
CGACGTGGTGGCGAACCTGGAAGCGATGGTGCGCGAGAGCCACCCGGCGGAGTACGTGCAGATCGATGATGGCTTCCAGGCGCACACTGGCGACTGGCTGACGCCCAACGCGAAGTTCCCATCGGGGATGAAGGCGCTAGCTGACCGCATCCGGGAGGCGGGCTACAAGCCCGGGCTCTGGCTTGCGCCGTTCGTGCTCAATGAGGATTCGGCGGCGCTGCGGGAGCACCCGGGCATGGTGTTGAAATCACCGGGCGGCGAGACGGTGTTCGTGCAGACATGGCTGGGGCGCTGCGCCATCCTCGACTGCACGAACCCGGAGTCGGAGGCGTGGCTGCGCGAGGTCATCCGGACCGTTGTTCGGGAGTGGGGGTACGAGTACCTGAAGCTGGACGCGCTCGCCTATGCGGCGAGCCCGGCATCGCGCGTGAACTACCACGCGCCCGGGACGACGGCGGCGATGAATCTGCGCCGCGGGCTGGAAATCATCCGCGAGGAAGCGGGCGACGGGACGTTCATCCTCGGGTGCACCTGCCACTTCGGGCCGGCGGTCGGCCTGGTGGATGCGATGCGCGTGGGGCCGGACGTGAAGGAGACCTGGGCGGCAGGGCCGAACCCCTCGGTGAAGCACGCGATGCGGCTGACGTTGCAGCGCAACTGGATGCACAACCGCTGGTGGGCGAACGACCCGGACTGCCTGATCGTGCGGGACACGGACACGGAACTGAACGAGGCGGAAACGCGGTTCCTGGCGACCGGGATTGCGCTCAGCGGCGGCATGGTGGTCGCGAGCGACGACCTGCCGAAGCTAGCGCCGGGGCGCCAGGAGATGGCACTGGCGCTGTTCCCGCCGCCCGGGGTGGCGGCGCGGCCGGTGGAGCCGTCCGACGGCCCGGTGCCTCGCGCGTGGCGGGCCGAGCTCGGGGAAGGGCGGGCGCTTATCGGCATCCTGAACTGGGACGACGCGCCGGCGTGGGTGCCGTGGGGTGAACTGCTCGAACCGGGCGAGGTCGCGTTCGATGTCTGGAACCGCCGGATGCTGCCGATGGGCGACGTGTACCTGCGCCCGCATGAGGGCACGCTCTGGCAGGTGACTGCACCGGGCCGGACACCGAGGGTGGTCGGCGATTCGGGGCACCTGGCGTACCACGGGCTCTACCAGCGGCAGGTGAGCGGGCGGCTGCAGGTGCGGAACGACGGACGCCGGATGCGCACCATCGCCATCCAGCACCGGGGCCAGGCGTGGGAAGTGGACCTGGCGCCGGGCGAGATGCGCTGGTTCGATTAGCCGCCGTATTTCACTCCAAGCTCTTCGAGCGTGAGGATTTTGGATTCGCGCTTCAGCACGGCGTGGGTGACTTCGCCCACGACGCAGCTGTGGTCGCCGAGGTCGACCTCGCCGACCATCTTGCCTTCGACAAACGCCGGTGCGGCGCTGATGACCGGTGCGCCAGTCTGGTGGCGCTCGATCGCCTGCCCGTTGATGGTGTCGCCCTCGACGGTCGTGGGCTTGAAGAACGCGTAGCCGATATCGCCCTGGCCGGACTCGAGGAATGAGAGGGCGAACTGGCCGCTCTCCTTGAGGAGGGCGTAGGCGCCGCTGTCCTTCTTCACGCCCATTACGATGAGCGGCGGCGTGAACGAGGTCTGGGTCACCCAGTTGATGGCGGCGGCGGAGACCTGGTCGCCGTTCTGTACCCCAAGCACGTAGAGGCCGTAGGGGATCATGCGGAGGATGGTCTTCTTGGCTGCGGCGGCTTGTTGGTCCATGGGGCACCTCGTTGAGTTCGCTTGGGGGCGATTCTACCGGGGACCGGGTGGGGGCGCAGGCGCCACGCATTGTCGATTGACGATTGTCGATTGACGGCGGGATGAGCGGTTCCGCGCGGGCGGTGGCCGCAGGCGGGGGCGGGATAGTACGCTCGCCGGCCATGGGGATTCGCGCTGTCCTGTTCGATGTCGGTGGGCCACTCGACACCGAGGTCCTCTCCGAGGCGATCGTCGACCGCCAGATCCGCGAGGCGCTGGCCGCCTGCGGCGTGGTGGTCGACCAGGAAGCCATCGCGATGGCGAGCGACTGGGCCGTGGCGGCGTTCGCGCCAGACGCCTACCGGGCCATGATCTGGCGGCTCTCGGGCGGAGACGCGGCGCGGGCCGAGGAGGTCTTCCGGCTGTTCCGTGCGGGCGCGGACACACGGTACGCGGAGCGCGGCGGGTTCGAGCTCCGCCCGGGTGTCGCGGAGTTATTGGCGGAGCTCCACAGGCGGGGTCTGCTCCTGGGGCTGGCCGCGAACCAGTACGCTCGCGCCATC
>JBBIVC010000128.1:0-6786 GCA_037439905.1 Thermoflexus sp. | reverse complement strand
TGCGTCGTCCCCATCGCGGTGCAGGACACGGCGTACTTCGCGGGCACCCAGAACTATCCTGAGGACCCGATCACCAACCCCCCGCCCCTCGTGGGTCTGAAACTCGCCGTCAACGGCGGCCCGGATGGCACGAGCAATACCGGGCTTGTCGACCTGGGCCCCGGCAACAGTGCGGACCCCATTCGCTCGGGAGGCGGCTGCGACCTCGGCCCGCTCATCGACACCAAGCCCGGCGGGACCATCGGCGATGTGAACAACGGCCTGACCGATCGGCTGAAGGCGGCGAAGGCCACCAACTGCTACACGTGGGAGGATGTCCAGCCCCCGGTGGTCACCGGCGAGTCAACCTGGCGCTGCAAGCCGGAGAACCAATACTCCGGCGGCATCCAGAGAAGCGCGGTCGTCCTCCTGCCCGTCCTGGCTGTCGATATCGTGGAGCCCGGCCGCGAGGATGTGCCCATCGCCCAGCTCGGTAACGGCCAGTTCCTGCTCGCCTATTTCTGGGTTTCCGGCGACGACACCTACGACACCAGCAAGAACAAGTGGGACTGCAAGATCAAATCCGGCCAGGACAAGTGCATCGTCTATGGCCGCTTCATCATGAATCAGCCGGTCGACCTGGAAGTCTTCGACCCCGACCGGTGCCCTGGTGGCAACCTCGAGGATTGCATCGTCGAGTTCGACCCCGAAGCCACCACCAAGATCGTCCAGCTCATCGACTAGACCGCACCCCGCCGGAGGAACGCCATGACAGAGGCACGAACATTCGCCATGGGAGGTAGCAGCCGGCTCGGCCTCCTGCTCGCCACCCTGCTCGCGCTCGCCACCGGGCTGCTCGTCTTCGCCGCCCTGCGCGATAGCGGCGATGAGTCCCTCGTCCGCAACTCCTCCGGCGGCGCCGAGACCACCGTGGTCACGGCGAAGCGCGACATCCCCGCGCGCGCCGAGATCACCGCCGACATGCTCCAGCTCACAAAGGTCCCCGCCAACGCGCTGCTCGCGGGTGCCTACTCCGATGTCGCGCTCGTCGAGGGCCGCGTCGCCCGCATCCCCATCTACGCCGGCGAACAGCTTGTCCAGGAGAAGCTTGCCGCGGTCCGCAGCGACCTCGGTCTCAGCTACATCGTTCCGCCGGGCATGCGGGCCATGGGCGTCAAAGTCGACAAGGTCATCAGCCCCGGCGGGCTTACCCGCCCGGGAGACCGGGTCGATGTCATCGCTGTCGTCGATGTCCAGTACAGAGACCTGGTCACGGGCAAGGAGTTCAGCGAGACCCGCGCCTTCACCCTCGCCCAGAACGTGCAGGTCCTCGCCGTCGAACAGAAGCTCGAACGGCAGCTCGCGCCCGTCGCGGGCGCCACGCCGGCCGCCGCCAACAACGAAGGCTCGCCGGTCGATCAGCCCGAACCCGAGCCCGATGGCACCGTGGTGACCCTCGCTCTCGCCCCCGAAGCGACGCAGCAGGTCTTGCTCGCCGAGACGAAGGGCAAGATCCGGCTCTCTGTCCGCGCCCCGGGCGATAACGAGGTGGTCGAGACCGAGGATTCCACCTTCCTCTCCCTGGCCGACCCGACGTTCCAACAACTCATCATCGAAGCGCTTCGCCGATGACCGGGCAGGAGTGGAAAGGGGAGGCAGGCATGGGACGAAACCCGCTGGTCATGATCATCGATGAGGACCCCATCTTCCGGCAGGAGTTGCAGGGCATGCTCACGCCCGCGCGTCTCGCCGTCGTCGCCGATTGCGGCTACGGCGTCGAAGCGGCCTCCCTCGCCGAGGAACTCAAACCCGACCTCATCCTCGCGTCCATCGAGGAACCGGTAGCCCGCGCCATCCAGACGGTGGAGGCGGTCCGGGGCATCCGCCCCCAGGCGCCCGTCATCGCGTATTCCAGCTCCACCGAACTTCCGCTCGTCCGCCAGGCGATGCATGCCGGGGTGCGCGACCTGCTCGTGCACCCCTTCAAGGCGGGCGAGCTCCTTGCCGCCATCGAGGCGGTAATGCGGACGGTCCCCACCGCGGGCGAAGCCCCCCAGCCGCAGGCCGCGGGCACCATCCTCACCGTCTTCGGCGCCAAGGGCGGCATCGGCAAGACCACCATCACCACCAACATCGCCACCGCTATCGCCCGCGATACCGATAACTCGGTACTGGTGATGGACCTGGACACCCGCTTCGGAGATGTCGCGATCATGCTCGACATCGAACCCACCGTGACCGTCGCCGAAATGGCCGCCCAGGTGGCCACGCTCGACCGCGGGACTTTCAAGGCCGCCCTCGTCGAGCACTCCTCCGGCGTCTTCGTCCTTCCTTCGCCCAAGCACCCGAACGATTGGCGCCAGGTCCAGGCCGAGGACATCAAGGAGCTGGCACGGTTCGCCAGCCGCATGTTCGACTACGTGATCCTCGATACCCCGGGAGCCTTCAACGACATCGTCGGCGCCGCGCTCGAAGTCTCCACCCAGGTGCTGGTGGTGACGAGCGTCGACATGGCCAGCATCAAGGACACCTCGTTCATCCTCGATGTCCTCGAAAGCGAAGGCTTCCCCGATGACCGCCTCTTCCTCACCGTGAACCACCCCAATGGCGCGAACACCATCCGCTCCGCCGATATTGAGCGGGTCCTGCGGAAACGCGTCTTCTGGGAGATCCCGCACGACCCGCAGATGACCATCTCCACCCAGATCGGCCTTCCCGTCGTGCTGGCCCGGCCAAAATCGCGCGCCGCCACGAACCTTTCGGGCCTTGCCGGCAAGATCACCGGGCGCACCGCACCGTCGCGCGAAGGCAAGAGCGTCCTCCGCCGGCTGCTGCCTCTCGGGTCGCGCAACTAGTGGATGCGAAAGGGAAGGAGCAGACCATGAGCGACACGCCCCGCAGCGACAATGGGTCCGGCCTCCTCTTCGGTGGTCAGCGGGATGGGTTTGCCAGCATGGTGGCTGGCAGCTCCCGCCCCGTGCTCAGGCCCGCGGCCGGCCCCGACCTTTCCGCGATGGTCGCCTCGCTTCACGAGCGGCTCATCAATAGCCTCGACCCCGACAAGCTCTCGGGCGCCGAGCCCGGCGATGCCCGCCGTCTTGTGGAGGAGGCGGCTGCCACGATCATCGCCAACGGCGACTACCCCGTGTACGGCGAAACGCGCCAGCGACTCATCGCCCTCGTCGCCGATGAGGTGCTCGGGCTCGGGCCCATCCAGGTGCTTGTCGATGACGCGAGCATCACCGAGGTCATGGTCAACGCGCCCGACCAGGTCTACTTCGAGCGCGAAGGGGTCATCTACCCAAGCGACATCAGTTTCCGCGACGACACGCACGTGCGCCGGGTGGCCGAACGCATCCTTTCCCAGATCGGCCGGCGGGTGGACGAGGCCACGCCAATGGTCGATGCCCGCCTCGCCGATGGTTCCCGCGTCAACATCACCATCCCGCCCGCGACACCGGTCCACCCGACGATCACCATCCGCAAATTCCGGCGCGACCGCTACCGGATGGAGGACCTGATCGCGGCGAAGACGCTCGACGAGCGCATGGCGGAATTCCTCGGCGCCTGCACCACGTACAAGCTCAACATCCTCATCTCTGGCGGCACTGGCAGCGGCAAGACCACGTTCCTGAACGCCCTCTCCGCCTACATTCCCCGCAGCGAGCGGATCGTCACCATCGAAGACCCCGTCGAGCTCGCGCTGCAGCAGCGCCACGTCATCAAGATGGAAGCCCGGCCGCCCGACATGACCGGCGCCCATGCCATCACCCAGCGCGACCTCCTGCGCAACGCCCTCCGCATGCGCCCCGATCGCATCATCATCGGCGAAATCCGCGGCGCCGAGGCTTTCGAGATGCTCCAGGCGATGAACACCGGCCACGAAGGCTCGCTTTCGACCGTCCACGCCAACAGCCCGCGCGATGCGCTCGCCCGCATCGAGAACATGGTCCTGATGGCCGGCGTCGAACTCCCCGTCACCGCCATCCGCGAGCAGGTAGCGTCGGCGCTCCATCTCATCATCCAGCTCCAGCGCTTCCCCGATGGCGTCCGCCGCATCGTCCGCGTCAGCGAGGTGACCGGCATGGAAGGCTCCACCGTCACGCTCCAGGACCTCTTCGTGTTCAAGGCCGAAGGAATCGGTGAAGGCGGCCAGGTGACCGGCCGTTACCGCCCCACCGGGCTGCGCCCGACCTTCTCGGAGCAGCTGGCGATCATGGGCTGCCAGCTCCAGCCCGAGCTCTTCCTGGACAGGGTGTCAAGATGACCGCCGCGCTCGCTGCCCTGTTCGGCGCACTCAGCGTGTTCATCGGAGTTGGCGCGCTCACCGGCCAGCTCTCGTACAACCGCCGCAGGATCGCCGCCCGGACGGTGACGCTCCAGCGTGGCAGCGCTGATGAAAAGCCGCGCATGCTCGATGCCGGGAGCATCCTCAAGGAAGACGCCGTCGCTGGCAGCGAAAGGGTGAGCGCCCTTCTCCGCCGCTACAGCTGGGTCGGCTCTCGCGCATCACTCCTCGAACGCGCAGCGCTCCCGCTCAAGGTAAGCGAATACTTGCTGACACTCGTGGTCGCCTTCATCGGGGTCGCGTCGCTCGTCACGCTCACGTCCGGGATGCTGGTCATCGGCCTGGCGTTCGGCGTCCTGGCTGTCCTCGGCATCGAGCTCTGGGTGCGGAACCGCGCCCGGCGCCGTCTCGAACTGTTCAACAAGCAGCTCCCGGTCGCCCTCCAGGTGATGGCAACGTCCCTGCGCAGCGGCTTCGGCGTCATGGAAGCGGTCCAGACGGTGAGCCGCGAGATGGATGACCCCCTCGCGGGCGAGTTCGGACTCATCATCGACCAGGCGCGCGTTGGTGGCTCGTTCGAGGCCGGCATGGCGGCGATGGTCTCGCGCGTCGATAGCAACGACCTCCGCATCGTGGCCCGCGCGCTCGAAATCCACCGCAAGGTGGGGGGTGACCTCGCGGCCATCCTCGATAGCGTCGCCTCGACCATGCGCGAGCGCGAGGAGCTTCGTGGCCACATCCAGGCGCTCACGGCGCAACAGCGCCTCGGCGGCCTCATCGTCGGCTTGCTGCCGGCCTGGGTCGTGGGCTTCTTCCTCGTGGTGAACCCCGAGTTCATCTCGCCGCTCTGGGAGGACCCGCTCGGCCGGCTGTTCCTGGCGGCAGGAGCTGTCATGGAAGTCACGGCATTCGTGGCCATGCGCCGCATCATGACGATCGAGGTGTAGGAGATGATCGTGCTTGCGGTTTTCTGCGGAGCGGCTGCCGCGTTCATCGGCGTGTACTCGCTCTTTGGCGCCGCCAACGGCCCCGTGCCCGAGCGGCTGAACCGCCTCGAACGAACCGGCCGCGCCGAACGGCCCGAGCTCCTCGCCGAGCCGTTCGCGACCCGGGTTGGCGTGCCCCTCGCCCAGCGCCTGCGCTCGCTGCTCACCCGGCTTCTCCCGGGCTCCTGGGTAAGCGGCATCGAATACCGCCTCATGCTCGCCGGCGAACCGCTGAGCCTCCACGCGATGCTGACCATCCAGATGGTCGCGGTCGTGGCGGGCGTCTTCGTGGCGTTCGCCGGGCTCACCGCCGGAGGGTCCGCACCGCGGATTGCCGCTACCCTCGTTGGGGCGCTCGCTCTGGCCGTCATGCCGATCTACTGGCTGCGAATTCGCGTCGCCGCCCGCAAGCGTGCGCTCCTCAAGGCGCTTCCCGATGCGGTGGACCTCATCGTAACCACCGTCGAAGCCGGGCTGGGGCTCGATGCCGCGCTTTCCGAGGTCGGCCACGAGACCCGCGGCCCCCTTGGAGAGGAACTGCGGCTGACGGTCCGCGAGACGACCCTGGGGCGCAGCCGCCGCGACGCCCTCACGAGATTGATCCAGCGGACCGATGTGCCCGAGCTCAAGAGCTTCGTCCAGGCGGTCATCCAGGCCGAGCAGACCGGCATCCCGGTCGGGCAGGTTCTGCGCACCCAGGCCGCCCAGGTTCGTCTCAAGAAACGTCAGCGCGCGGAGGCCGAGGCGCAGCGCGCTCCGGTGAAAATGGTGGTGGTGCTGGCGTTGCTGGTGCTCCCCGCCATGCTGCTCATGGTCATCGGCCCTGCGGGCATCCGCATGGCCGAACAGTTCTGAATCAGGCCGCGCGCAGCTCTCCGCGTTCCAGCCGCCGGTAGTCTTCCAGCCGGACCAGCGTGACGGGCCTCATCTCGGCGATGATGGCCGCATCAAACGAGCGCGCCACCATCCGGGCCTGGAGGGCGCTGAATGGCACGAGCATGGGCACCAGCAGCGCGAACGAGAGCGACGCCCCCGTGAAGTGCGTCACGCCCGCGGCAAGGTACGCTCCCGCGAACACCCCGCCGATCAGGGCCCAGTCGAGGCGGTTCGGCCGTTCCAGCGGCGCCTGCCTGCCGAGCCGGACGTTGAGCAACGTCTGCGCCAGCGAGATCACCGTCCGGACGGCGGCCAGTGGAGCCCAGAGCCAGGAGAGCGGGCCCATCAACATCGCCAGGAGCCAGAGGCTCACCAGCGACCCCACCCGGAACCAGGCGGAAATTCGCCAGTTCCAGTAGGATTCCATGCCCCGGAGCGTGTCGGCCACACCGGGAGAGTCGGCAGGCCCAGGGCCGCTCCACAGGGCGGGTGGCCGCGTCGCGCCACCCCTCCGGTCTGCGGCGCCGGCTCGTGTCCCGGGTTCGAGGGATGGCCGGGGCCGTCAGAGCGACCCATGGGCCCTTCCCCTCATCTCGAACACGTGGGTTCGGACAGGCGCATGCGCGGGGAACTCCGGCCTGCTGGCAGTCCCTATCC
>JBBIVC010000127.1:0-6786 GCA_037439905.1 Thermoflexus sp. | reverse complement strand
AGCGTTGCCGACGTACTCGGTGCGATCGATTCGGACCCTCGAATCTCGGTCCACGCTCTGGCCCGCGAGATCGTCGAGCAGGCGCATTCTCTTACGGCGATCTCGGAAATGCACGACCGCCAGATCGCCGCCGCCGCGCGGGAACTGGCGGCGTACTGATGCGCAGTACGGGCGCCTGCCGTCGCGCCCCGGGGACCCGGCCATGACCATCGTGAAGATGCCCCAGCTCGGCGAGAGCGTGACCGAAGGCACGATTCTCAAGTGGATGAAGGAACCGGGCGACCCGGTGAAGCTCGATGAGCCGCTCTGCGAGATCGAAACCGAGAAGGTGACCGCCGAGTTGCCTTCGCCCTTTGAGGGCACGATGGGGAGGATCCTGGTGCCCCAGGGCGAGACGGTGGAGGTGGGCACCGCACTCTGCGAGGTGATCGAGGCCGGCCAGGCGCGCGCGGACCCGGCGACCGCCGGCCATGGCGATACATGGCTTGGCGGCCCGATGGCCATCCCGCCGGAGGAATCCGAGGCTCCGGTGGCCCCCGTCGCTGCCGCGGCCACGGCAGAGGGGCTGGCTAGCCGGGCGAAGCCGGATGAACGGGGGCGGTTCTATTCTCCCGCGGTGATGCGGCTGGCCCGGGAGCACGCCATCGACCTGGGGGCGGTGCCGGGGACGGGGATCGGCGGCAGGGTGACTCGCCGCGACGTCGAGCGGTTCCTGGCGGCTCGGCCTGCAGCAGCCGGGGCTCCCGTCTCATCGCCGCCTGCTGTGGCGCGCCCGGGAGAGCCCTTCGAGGTGGTGACCCTCTCGCCCACGCGGAAGACGATCGCCGAGCACCTCGTCCGGTCGAACCTCGATGCGCCGCAGGCCTGGACGATGGTGGAGTGCGACGTGACCCGGTTGATGGCCCTGCGAGAGCGAGAGAAGGACCGCTTTGGCCGCCAGGAAGGGGTGGAGCTGACGCTCTTGCCGTACTTCACTGCCGCCGTCTGCGAAGCCTTGCGCGCGTTTCCGATGCTGAACGCCCGCTGGGAGGGTGCTGAACTCCGGCGTTACCGCGCCCAGAACATCGCCATCGCCGTCGCAACGGAATACGGGCTGGTGACGCCCGTCATCCACAATGCGGGCGACCTCAGCGTTTCGGGACTGGCGAAGCAGATCGCGGACCTGGTGCAGCGCGCGCACGCTCGCAAGCTCCGGGTGGAGGACATCGAAGGCGGGACCTTCACGGTCAACAACACGGGGACGTTCGGGTCGATCGCCTCGAAGCCCATCGTGAACACGCCGCAGGTGGGCATTGTGACGCTGGAGCGGGTGGTGAAGCGGGCCGTGGTGGTGGAAGGCGACGCCATCGCGGTGCGGGCGATGGTGAACGTCTGCCTGAGCTTCGACCACCGCGCGCTCGACGGGTACGAGGCCGGCGGGTTCCTCGCGGACCTCAAGCGCCGGCTCGAAGCCATGGGGTAGACGGCCGCGATCAGGCGAGGATGGCGAGCGTGCTCGACGACAGGGCGTAGACCTTGCCGTCCCGGTCGACCAGCCGAGCCTCGGCCACGGCCTGGGTGCGGCCCCGGTGGATGACCCTGCCCTCGGCACGGACCTCACCAACCGCGACGGTCACGGGCCGCAGGAAATTCACCTTGTACTCGAGTGTCGTGTACCTCCCGCCGGCGGCCATGGTGGTCTGGACCGACATGCCCATGGCTGAATCGAGCAGTGTGCCGATGATGCCACCGTGAACCGTGCCCAGCGGGTTGTAGTGGAGTTCGCCGGGCGTGAATGCGAACGTCACGCGGCCCTCTTCGACGAGGGGGATCGAGAGGTCGAGCAGTTGCCCGAGCGGGGGGCGGGGGACAGCGCCGGTGGCAATGGCGCGGACGCCATCGATGCCGGGAAGCGCGGCGAGGTGCTGAAGCACCGGGACAGGGTCTTCCCAGGTGATGGTCAGCGATCGGGTCGTTGGCTGGGCATGAGTGCGTTGCAACATGCAACTGACTCTATACGTGGATCGCGACGGGTTCTGCAACGAACCTCACAGAGGACCGGGGCCCAGCAGAACGATGCCCGTCGGGGTAGCGCGGCGCTATCCCCGCTTCGGGAGCGCCTCCAGCGCGCGGCCGATCACCAATCGCTGAATCTGGTTGGTGCCTTCGAAGATCTGGAAGATCTTGGCATCGCGCACCCACTTTTCGACCGGGTGATCGCGCATGTAGCCCTGCCCGCCGAGGACCTGGACGGCGTCGACGGTCACTTTCATGGCCATATCGCTGGCGAAGCACTTGGCCATGGAGCCCTCGGCCTGGAGGTAGGGCGCGTTGGCGCCGGCCATCCAGGCGGCGCGCCAGACCATGAGCCGGGCCGAATCCACCGCCATCGCCATATCTGCGAGCATGAAGCTGACGCCCTGGTTCTTGATGATCGGCCGGCCGAACTGCACGCGCTCCTTGGCATAGTCAAGCGCGTATTCGTAGGCTGCACGGCCAATGCCCAGGGCGTAGGCGCCGACCACGGGGCGGGTCCGCTCCAGCGTCATGAGCGCGCCAAGCGCCCCGGGGCCGGCACTGCCGCCGCTCTTCGAGGGAGCGCCAAGCTTGTATTCTGCGGGGATTCGGCACTCGTTGAGCACCACGTTCGCCGTGTGCGAGGCGCGGATGCCCATCTTCTTCCAGGTGGTGCCTTCCTCGAGCCCGGGGGTGCCACGGGGCACGATGTAGGCGCCAAGGCCACCCCAGCCCTTGGACCGATCCTCGGTGGCGAAGACGACGTGCACATCGGCGATGTTGCCGTTGGTGATAAATTGCTTTTCGCCGTTGAGGATGTACTCATCGCCATCGCGGGTCGCCGTCGTCTGGATGTTGGCGACATCGGAGCCCGCATCGGGCTCGGTGAGGCACATGGCGCCGAGATGAACCTCATTGGCATCGGAGGCGATGGCGGCGAGCCACTTTTCGCGCTGCTCGGGCGAACCCGTTGCGGAGATGGCGGCCGCGGCGAGGCCGGAGCTGTTGATGGCGAGCGCGATCCCGGCGCAACCCCAGGAGAGCTCTTCGGCAAGGATCGACGGTATCAACGACGAGCCGGAGCCTTCGAGCAGACTGCCCTGCTTCGAAACGCCGAACCCGATGGCTGCCGCTTTCTTGATGATGTCGTACGGCACCTCCTCGCGTTCGTCGTAGTAGGCCGCAACCGGGCGGATTTCCTTCTTCGCGAACTCGTGGGCCACCTGTTGCACCATCTTTTCTTCGTCGGAAAGTTCGAGCGAGACCATCGAAGGCGCCTCCGGGCTGAGCAGGTTTCGAGTCAGCTTATCACCGGGCGGATAGCGCGGTACCCGCGCCGGCGGCCGGGCCGTCCCGTGGCGAGTGTGAGCGAGTTCACACATCGGAAAGGGGACCGGGAGACAGCAGGGACCCGGCATGACGGAATCGCCGTGAACCCATGCCGCTGGCGGGCTGGATCGCAGGACGGGTGACCGGCTAGGGTAGGGTTATGACGTGTTTGCGGCGGTTGCAGGCGGCAGGCCAGCCATGCTGCCGCGTCATGTTTCAGACGTGTTGCGGCTGGCACCGGATCTTCACAAAGAATCCTGTTTTTTCCATGGACACGCCCGGAAGCGGCTGACTATCATGGCGCCGCCCCTGGTACCTACGACCGTTTCCATCTGAGGTAAAGCGACGTTATGGACGAGCGCATAGGCCACTTTTTGAATTTCCTGGCAGTGGAGAAGAACGCATCGAACAACACCATCGCCGCTTACCGGAACGACCTGTCGCAGTTCACGGCGTTCCTCCAATCGGCCGGGTCATCGCCGACGCTCAACGGCGCGTCGCAGGAGATGATCGTCCGTTACGTCGAGCATTTGCGCGACGAGAAGAAGTACAAAGAGGCGACCGTCGCCCGGAAAGTCGCTGCCGTGAAGTCGTTCTATGGCTTTCTCGCTGCCGAGGGGATGATCGACCACGACCCGACGGAGCAGTTGAAGTCGCCCCAGGTCGGCAAGACGCTCCCTCGGGCGCTCACTGTCGCGGAAGTCGATGAGCTCCTCGAACAGCCGGCGCGGCGGAACACCCCGGAGGCCCGCCGCGACAAGGCGATGCTCGAACTGCTCTACGCGACCGGCCTCCGCGTCACCGAGCTGGTTTCGCTCGACCTGAACGACATCGCCCTGGAGAGCGACCCGGTGACCGTCCGCTGCGTGGGGAAGGGCGAGCGCGAGCGCATTCTGCCGCTGCACCAGCGGCCCGTGGACGAGTTGCGCCAGTACATCTTCCACGTCCGCCCGAAGCTGGTGCGCAACCGCCGGGAGGCCGCCCTGTTCGTGAACCGCCGCGGCGAGCGCCTGACGCGCCAGGGGTTCTGGCTGATCCTGAAGAACTACGCCCGGGAAGCCAACCTGGATAAGACCATTACGCCACACACCCTGCGGCACACCTATGCGACGCACATGCTCAGCGGTGGCATGCCGCTCCGTAATGTGCAGGACGCCCTGGGCCACGCGAGCATCTCGACGACCCAGATCTACACGCACCTTACAGACGACCAGAAGCGCAGGGAGTACGACAAGGCCCACCCCCGGGCCTGAGGCCCCACGGCGCAGGAGATGCAGGCATCCACGCAGGCGTGCCAGGCGGCACGCCTGTACGCTTTTCTCTATGGCGTTTCACTTCCTGGTTGAGGCGCTCCTGGCGGCCGACGCGGCGGGCGCGCTGCGGGAGCTCGATGCTTCGGGACGGCTGACCGCCGCGATCCCCGAGCTTGAGGAAGGCCGCGGCTTCGAACAGCCCGAACTGCACCACTACGACGTGCTCGACCACAACCTCGCCGCGGTGGCAGCCATCGATGCTGTGCTGGGCCACGGCGAGGACAATCGCGAGCTGCGCCAGGCCATCGGCTGGGTCGACCTCGACGCGTCGCTTGACCGGGATGTTGGCGGGGTTCCACTCACGGCACTGGTGCGGTTGTCGGCGCTGCTGCACGACGTGGCCAAGCCCCACACCGCCGTGTTTGTTGATGGGCGGCTGCGCTTTCCCCGGCACGGGCCGCGCGGCGCCGAGTTGATGCAGGAACGGCTCCCGGCCCTGGGGTTCCCGGGCGAGGCGACTGAGCTGGTGGCGCGCCTCATCCGCTACCACCTGCGGCCGGGTGAACTTATCCGGAACGGCGCGGCCAGCGATCGCGCGGTGCGGCGGTTTGTCGCCGACCTGGATGGCCATGTGCTGCCCCTGATGCTGGTGAACCTGGCAGATGGCATGGCGACACGCGGGCCGGGGTACACAAGGGAGAACTTCCGCCGGCACTGCTCCTTCGTGAACTACGTGGTGGCCCGGGCCTGGGCTGTTTCAGAGGCGGAGGAGCCACCGCTGGTCACGGGCGATGACCTCATCGCGGAGCTTGACCTTGGCGGTGGACGCTTGTTGGGGGCTGTCCTAACATCGGTTCGCCGGGCTCAACTCGAACGCACCATCACAACAAGGCACGAGGCACTCGCGCTGGCACGCTCGGTGATGGAAACCCTGAAGGCCGCGGAGTAGCCGGCCAGGGCCGCCGAGCAGGAGATTCCCCCTATGGCCGCAATGTGGAGCGTCATCTTCTACACCGGGCTTACGGTGGTGGCCTTCTACTTCTTCCTGCTGCGACCGGTGCTCCAGAACCAGAAGCAGCAGCGGAAAGCCGTCCAGCAGCTCAAAATCGGCGACGAGGTAGTCACCACGGGTGGCCTCATCGGCGAAGTGAAGGACGTTGTCGTGCCCGTGGATGGGCCGACCGAGATCATCCTCGAGATCGCCCCGGGAGTTCGCGTGCGGGCGCTCACCGATGCGATCCAGCGCCGGTTGAGCACCCTGGAGCCGGCGACCTCCGAATCACCAACGGCCGAGGCGAACCCCGGCGAGGTTTCACACACCAGTGCGTAGTACCACCACCGTCCTCCTCTTCCTGTTCGTGGCGGCGCTGACAACGTTCAGCGTTATCGTCGTCTGGCCAAGTTCGCCCGACCGGTACCTTCCCGGGAGCTTCTGGCCCGAGGGCAAGGGCATCAAGATCGGCGACTGGGAGCGGGAGACGATGCGCCTGGGCCTCGACCTTCGCGGCGGCTCGTACCTCGTGCTGGAGGCGGACCCCCCGGCCGATTACCAGGGCGACCTGGACCAGGCGATGGACGGCGCCAAGGACGTCGTGGAGCGCCGCGTCAACGAATTCGGCGTGAGCGAGGCGGAGATTTCGAAGACCAGCGGCAACCGGCTGACCGTCCAGGTGCCGGGGCTGCCGCTCGCCGATGCGCAAAACCTCATCGGCAAGACGGCTGCGCTCCAGTTCATGACGTACGACGACAACGGCCAGCTGGTGCCCGCCACCGGGGTCATCGATGGGCAGACGATTGCCATGACGGGCGCGCACCTCAAGAACAACACCTTCCCCGAACGGTCAGGCACGACCTTCGCGGTGGTGTTCGAAACCACGAGCACGGGCGCGAAACTGCTGGAACAGATCACGACCCGCGCCGTCCAGTACCCATCCAGCGACCCGCGCAACTTCCTGGTGGTGATGCTCGACGGCCAGGTCCTCTCGGAGGCGGCCGTGCAGGCGGTCATCACGAACCAGGGCCGCATCACGGGACAGTCGTCGTTCACCGATGCCAGCAACCTTTCGAAGCAGCTCAACGCCGGCGCGCTGCCGATCCCGCTCAAGACCATCCAGGCCAAGGAAGTGAGCGCGACGCTCGGCGAAGACTCGGTCCTCGATTCGGTGAAGGCAGGCGAGGTCGGTCTCCTGGCGGTCATGCTGTTCATGAT
>JBBIVC010000126.1:0-6855 GCA_037439905.1 Thermoflexus sp. | reverse complement strand
AGCCGAAACCCCTGCTAGAGGCGCACGCCGCTCCACGCAACGGGGGCATTCGCTGCCCCTTGTACTTTCGGGCGCCGCTGGCCACCATGCCGGTCAACCCGGAGGTGCCCCATGTCCGAACTTAATCAGGAGGTCGCCGCCCACTACGGAGGAAACGACCTCGCAAACCGTCTGTTGCAGGCGGCGCAGGCCGCTGGCATCGCGACGATCTCGCCGGAGACACTCGCTCCGGTCGACCAGTTTCACGCGGGAGGGATTGCTGCAACGCGCTCACTGGCGACGCTGGCGGGGCTGAAGCCTGGCGATTCCGTCCTTGACATTGGATGCGGACTGGGCGGCCCGGCGAGGGTGCTCGCCCCTGAGTTCGGATGCCAGGTCACCGCCATCGATCTCTCGCCGGACTTCATCGGAGCTGCACGCATCCTCACGGGGCGGTGTGGCCTGGCCCGGCGAGCCACGTTCGAGGCCGGGGATGCACTTTCACTGCCATTCGCCGACGGGACCTTTGATGTCGCATGGACTCAGCACGTCGTGATGAACATCCGCGAACGCCAGCGATTCATCGATGAGGCGGCGCGCGTGCTCAAGCCCGGCGGCCGGCTGGCGTTTTTCGACACGCTGCTCGGGCCAAACCAGGCGTCCCTCGACTACCCGCTCCCCTGGGCACGAACCCCCGAGATCAGCTTCCTTCACGACGAGCCGGACACACGCGGGTTCCTGGCCCGAGCGGGCCTCAGGGAGGAGAGCTGGGACGACGTGACGGCACAGATGGTCGAAGAACTGCGCCGGCAAGCAGCGCCCGGACCGTTCTCCCTTGCTATCGTGCTTGGCGACGACATGGCGCAACGCATCGCGAATGTCGGGAGGGCCATCTCCGATGGGCGGTTGCGGCTGGTGCGGGGCGTGTTCGTGAAGCCGTCCTAGATACCGGCTCCGCGTGCATTCGCCGCCATCCGGGCATCTTGGTCCATCAGGGCCGCCACCTTCTCGCCGAGCAGCAGGCTGTAGTTCTGGCCGCGGTCTTCGGGATAGACCTGGGTGGTGTTGGAGAGGTAGAGCCCCGCGATGCCGGTCCGCATCTCCGGGATCGAGGCTGAGTAGTTGGTGGTAATCACGGGCTGGCCGCCTGGATCCTTGAAGAACCACTTGTCCCGGACCCAGGAAGGCTCGAACGCCGGGTTCAGCTTCTTGATGCCATCGAGGTAGGCCGCGAACACCTGGTCCGCGTCCATCTCCAGGACGGGGTGACCCGGGGGCGTGTAGTTCGAGAGATAGACGATGTGGTTGCCGCCGTAGCGTTCCGGCGGCATGAAGTTGGTGTGCTCGATGCAGGCGACGAACGGCAGATCGTCGCCGATGGAGAGCCAGTAGTACGGCGTGAGCGGCCGATCGAGCGCCAGGATGAGGCAAGTCGCCCACTGGTAGCGGACGCGTTCGAGCACCGCCCGGTAGTCATCCGGGAGGTCCGGACAGATTTTCATGGTGATGATGTTCGGTGTGGTCATGAGCACCTGGTCGAAGGGGTGGAACGTGCCGCCAGCAACGATGCCCTCCACGGCCCCGTCCTCCACCTCCACACGTTCGACCGGCGTCTCCAGGCGGATGGTCACACCATTGGCCTCGAGCTGGTCGGCGAGTGCCCGGTAGTACCGCTTGAAGGAACCCTCGAGATAGCCAAGGGACTCTCTCGACCCCCCGGCCTTTCGCGATGAGAAGCGGAGGTAGATCTTGTTCCAGAGCCAGACCATACCGACGTTGTCGGCCTGGTCGGCGAACTTGCCGCGGAGGAGCGCGCCCCAGAAGGCGTCGAACGCCCGCTTGCCGACGGCCTTCTCCATCCATTCCCTGGCCGTGATGTCTTCATAGCGGGCGAGGCCGTCCTTCCGGCGCCGCAGCCAGAGCGCTGCGAGGCCAAGGCGGACCCGGCTGACGAAGGGAATCGCGGTAAACCGCAACAGGTCGAGCGGGGTGACGAAGGGGTACATCTTCCCCTTCACGAAGTGAGCGTTCTTCGGCTCGATCCACTTCAGGTGGTCGATGAGCCCGAGGTCTTCGATGTAGCGGATGACGGCCGTGTCGTTCGTGAAGATATGGTGGTAGAAGCACTCGAGCTCTTCTCCGCCAACCGGGAAGGTGACGACCTGGCCGCCGACTTCGTCGCGGCCTTCGAAGATGGTGACCTGGTGGCCGCGGGCGCGCAGCACCCGCGCGGCCGCGAGACCGGCAACACCAGCGCCAATGATCCCGGCGTTCACGGCACGATCACCTGCTCCTCGACCTCCACGCGGGCGATGCGCCTGAAGGAGACCCCGTAGCTCCAGAGGAGGACCAGCCCGAGGACGGTGGTGGGGACCAGGATGACCCCGTGGGCGACGATGGAATACGCCCCCGCGACGTTGTCGGCGACGCCGCCGCCGACGAGGACGAGCTTTGCGGCCCACTCGAACGGGCCGGTGCCGCCAAAGAACGTCGGGATGATGATCGCCAGGTTGGCAGCCGCCAGCAGCAAGGCGTAGTGGCCGAAGCCCACCTCCATGTCGAACCCCTGGCCGATGACGGCATAGGCGCCCGCCTCGACGGTCCAGGCGATGCCGCTGAAGGCTGCGACCAGGAAGAGCGACCGCCAGTCGTGCACCGAGCGGAGGCTGCCGACCAGCGAATCGGCCATCGCCTCAGCCTGGTGCTCGAAGCGGTCGGGCAGAACGCGCAGGAAGAAGTGGATGACCGTCTTCGCGCGCTCCTCGTTGAGGGTGAGGATGTAGAACCCCGCGAGCGCGACCACAAAGAGGACGGTTGAGGCAACCGCGATCGCGCGCAGGCGGCCGTCCTCGAACCCCACGATCGACCCGGCGATGAGGAGCATGAGGACGAGCGTGACACCATCGAAGAGGCGCTCGACGGCGATGGTGCCGAAGGTGCCCATCTTCGAAACGCCCTCCCGGTCGCCAAGCACGTAGGCGCGAACAAGCTCGCCCGCGCGCGCGGGGAGGAGGTTGTTCGCCATATAGCCGATGATGGCATAAGGGAAGAGCTTCGCCGGACTCATCGGCGCCACTGGCCGCATCAGGATGGACCAGCGGATGCAGCGCGCCACGATGGCGACGAACAGCACGCCCGTGCCGGGGAGCAGCCACCAGTACTCCGCCTGCTCCAGCGCGTCGGCCAGGTCCCTGGGATGGGTTGCGCGGAGAAACAGCGCCACAAAAACAAGGCTGACAACCAGGCTGGCCCAAAAGCGGAAGGAACGGATCACGGGACCGCCTGTTAGGGGATTTCGAACAGCCTGAGCCGGGCGGCGCCGCCCTCGACTATCCAGAGCTTACCATCGGCAGACTCAACCATCCCATAAGGGCGGTTGAGGGGTTCAGCTTCCGAGGAGATGGTCCCTGCCGCGGAGCCATCGGCGTTGTAGACGCGCACCAGGTTGAGCGCCGGCACGCCCGCGACGATCCGGCCGCCGGAGAGCACGCGGAGGTACGGCTTGTCGTTCACCTCGATACCGCCCCACCCGTCGACCGGGATCTCCGCCCGGAATGAACCATCGGGGTTCAGCACCTGGATGCGCCGGTTGTACATGTCGGCGACGTACACCGCGCCATCCCGCCCCAGTGCGATGCCCACGGGCTCGTCGAACTGGCCCGGGCCATTCCCTGTCGAGCCGATCGTGCGGACGAACTGCCCATCGAGGGTGAACACCTGGATGCGGTCGTTGCCGGTGTCGGTGACCCACACCCGGCCCGAAGAATCGACGACCGCATCACGCGGGCCGAACAGGTCAAACGGCCCGGGAGCCTTCGACGTATCGGGGGGTTGGCCAAAGGAGGAAGTCAGCTTCAGATCGCGATCGAATACCCGCACGCGCCAGCCGAAGGTATCGGCGACCACCACGTGGCCATCCGGGCCCACGGCCAGGCCCCACGGCTGGGATTGCTCGCCGGGGTTCGCCGGGTTGTCGCGGATATCAACGGACGTGATGAAGTTGCCCTGCGCGTCGAACTTCTGCAGCTTCTTGGTCGCGCTGTCGATGACGAAGAGATTGCCCGAGGCGTCGGTCTCCACATCGACCGGCGCGAAGA
The DNA here is from genome assembly GCA_037439905.1 of Thermoflexus sp. Lineage (GTDB taxonomy): Bacteria > Chloroflexota > Dehalococcoidia > Tepidiformales > Tepidiformaceae > Amarobacter. The sequence goes on along the minus strand of JBBIVC010000126.1, from coordinate 2,779 downwards.
ACTGCCCGGGAAGCGAGCCGAGACCACCGAAGGCCGGCCGGCCCTCGCCGTCGGTGCCGGGTTTCGGTGGCTCGACCGGTTTGGCCGAAAGCTTGCCTGCCTGGACATCGAAGTTCGCCGGGAAGAACGCGAACGCGTCGGTCGATCCTGGTTCTCTCGCAGGCGAGTGATCGCGCCAGTAATGGAACCAGGCATCGAGCCAGCCGCCGCCGAAGACGCCATCGGCGATGACCTTCCAGGTTTCCAGGCGGAAGGGCCCGCAATTGCCCGAACGGGAAAGGCAGGGCTGGCCGGGCTCGACGCTCATCGCGTACTTGTACGTTTCGTCGTACCACCAGCGGTGGGGGTAGCGGCGGGGGCTGCCGTACTGGACAGCCGCGTTGCTCGCGGCGTAGTCCTGCGCCCGGCCGACGTTCGCGTAGGCGACCAGCATCACGGAGAAGTTGCCGGCCGGGGGCCCGTTCGAGAAGTCGGCGTACGAGACAGCCTTGTAATCGCGCAGGTACCACGCCCAGGGCCACGCGAAGGAATCGGTCGTGTCGACCGCGATGGGGAGGTTGTAGCCCATGCCCGAAGCCTCTGCCAGGGCGTTGATCTGGTCGGCGACGTCCTTCAGCTGGGGCGACGACTGGGTATAGATGAGCAGGTCCTTCGGGACATCGCCGCGCTCGTAGACGGCCATCACCATGGTCCTCATGGAGAAGAACGTGAGCGCGCCGGCGACCGCTACCACGGTGACGAACCCGGCCGCGCTCCGGCCAAAGGGCCAGGCGGCGAACAGGATGGCCGAGACGACCGCCAGCGCGATTGCCACCCGCAGCAGGTGAAAGGCGGCTCCGCCGGGGAGGAAGGCAACGAGCGCGAGCCCGCCGGCGGCGAGCAGCGCGATGCTCGCGAGGGTTGCAGCCGTCCGGTGGGAAGCCTCGCGCGTGGACCACGCGCGCCACGCACGCTGGACCGTCCACGCCGCGAGAAGGCAGGCAGGGAGTGCGATGTGGACGTTGAGCCACGGCATTTTTTCGGCGCCCCACGAAAGCGCGCCCCAGATTCCCACCAGCCACACGACGAGGAACCGCGAGAAGGCATCGCCGCGCACGACCGACCACCATGCCCCACCGAGGACCAGCACCAGCGGCAGGAATTCGTAGGCCGGCATCAGCATGTAGTAGTAGAACCAGGGCTGGTCGCCGCGGTGCGCGTCCTGCTGGCTGTACCAGTAGTCGAGCGAACCCCATGGACCGCTCACCAGGCCATCCAGGTTCGTCCAGAGGGAGGTCATCAGGGAGAGGTAGACGAACGCGGATGCGGCAAAGGCAATGCCCCAGACCCGGGGCTTCCACTGCAGGCCAGCGAACGCCGCCATGCTCGTGGTGACCGCGAACAGGCCGAGCAGGGCGACCGCGTCGCGCGTGGCAATGCTGCCCTGGAGGCTCTTCTCCCAGCTCAACCGGTCCTTTTCGATGAGGCCGAACTTTTCGAGGATGGCGACCCTCGCAACCGGGGTCAGGAGCGGGAGGCAGAACGTGCCGAGCAGCACGAGCACGTCGCCGCTGCGGGGGAGATCATCGCCCCAGTCCAAGTTCCTGCGCAGCGGGCCAAGGAAGGGCCAGAGCGCAGCCACCATCCAGGCCCACGGGGCGAACCCGACGGTCAGCAGGACCCGCCGCGGCAGCGTGTCCAGTTCGCGGGCCGCGAGTGTCCGGACCGCCAGCGAGTTCGCCGCGTAGAGATCGAGGTAGACGAGGAACGCCGCGAAAGCGAGGAACGAGCCTTCCTTCGTGAGCACGTTGCCGGTGAAGCCCGCGGCGAAGACGAACAGCCACCGCTGGTGGCCCTCGTCGATGTAGCGCCACATCGCGACCACCATGAGGAGCGTGAACGCCCCCATGTAGATGTCTTCGCGGAAGAAGCGGCTGTAGTACACCAGCGTCGGCGAAAACGCGATGAACGCGACGGCCGCGAATGTCCCGGCCGGGCCGAGGCGGCGGCGCAGGAGCAGGGGCAGGGCGACCAGCGCCATCCCGAAGAGCGCCGCGGAAACGCGGCTGGTGTAGTCGCTGGCGCCAAACAGGAAGAACACGAGGCCCTGAACGTGGTAGTAGAGGGGACCGTGGAACACCGGGCTATGGTGGTAGTTGCCCTGCAGGAGTCCCCACGACCACTGCGCGTGGATGCTCTCGTCGTGATGGAGCGCCCGCGAGCCCAGGTCCCAGAACCGGAGGGCGAACGCCGCGGCGAGGACGGCGGCGTACGCTGCGATCTCCCAGGTCAGCGCGACCCGTGCGGCGGCCAGCCGGTCGATACCAGCGAAGCGCGGGTTGGTTTCCCGGGCGGCGGTGGGAGCAGTCATGGCCCTGCTTTCAGATACACGATGACGGGCACACGCCCGGTGGGAAGAGTATTGCGGTTGGCGAGCCAACGGAGGTAGTCGAGGAAGTCCGTGTCTGGACCCTGTCTTTCCCTGAGGATGGACCATTCGCCATCGAGGACGCTGTAGCCCTCGGGCGCGGCAAGATCGCCGGGCCAGATGACGACGGAGGCATCGGGCACGCGGCCAGAGGCGATGATGACGTCGCCCGAGTCCCGGAAGGCCCACGTCAGGTCCTGTTCGAGCCGCGGGTGGATCACGATCAGCCCGCCCTCGTCTTGCCGTACCCGCAGGGCGATATCGCGGATCTCCCGGGCCTGGAACGAACTCACGGGCGAGGGGAGCGGTTCGTTCGGCAGCGAGAAGGCCACGCCAGAGAACCCCGGGAGCAACGCCAGGATGCCCACGACG
>JBBIVC010000125.1:0-6865 GCA_037439905.1 Thermoflexus sp. | reverse complement strand
CGAGGTGGTCAGACAAGCGGCGAGCGCGTGCAGCAGGTACTCGGCCGGGTTCGGCCCTTCGTTCTCGCCGATCAGGATCGGGGGCTCGCCGGCGTCGACCGTGAACGGCTGTGACCGGGACGTGTCCTCGCCGTGGGCGGCATAGAAGCCCTGGATGCTCGTGCGGTTGTGGGCGCCGCCAAGCCAGGTGTTGTTCGCGCGCCACTTGAACTGCGCGATGGTGGGCGTCGCCTTGATGGCGTCGAGCGTGGCGAAGAGCTTGTCGACGTTCACGCCGTTGCGCATGGTCGGGGCGGTTTCGATCTGAGTCATTGCAGTGGTTCTCCTGTTGCGGTTCTCTGCCGGGGACCAGGTCCCCTGGCACATTCCACGGTAGAGCGCGCGCGAGCCCGTTCCTTGAAGCCCTCCTGCAGGGCTCCTGGAGAACCCATGGAGGCGGACACCCTGTGTGGCCTGGCTCACACAAAGGGCGCGCAGGCCAGCACACACGAAGGCCCCGCTGCGAGGGCCGGTGCCTCGAAGCGGGGCCAGGAGACGGAGCGCGCTCAGAACGTCGCGGGGCGGAGGCCAAGCGCTTCGGCGCCGACGTACTCGAACGCGACGTTGGCGCCGAGCGGGTGCATGAAGGCCCCGGCACGGGCATCGCGGTAGAGTCGTGCCAGCGGGTTGCCCGCCATGTAGGCCGCCCCGCCCGCGATGGTCATCGAACGGTCGACCACGCGGAGCGCCGCCTGGTTGATGAAGATCTTGGCGCGCTGGGCATCGGCGAAGACCGCATTGGCCTCCTCATCCGTGCCGCGCCCGGTGAGGTGGCGCGCCTGGTAATCGTCGATCGCGCGGAGCGCCGCCCCGAAGATGGCGCGAATGGCGGCGAGGTCGACTGAGTTTTCCGCGGCCAGGTGTTGGAACGTTGGCCTGAACGCCCGCTCGCCCTTCTTTTCGAGCTTCGAACGGAAGGCCTGGATCCCCAGCTCGAAGGCGGCCTCCGCCACCCCCACCGCCGCAGCCGCGTGCGAGGGCCCCGAAGTCAGGATCTGTTCGAGGTGCTGGGCCGTGATAATCCCCGCGAGTACGCCAGAACCGGGGCCACGCTTCACGCGCACCCCGTTGAACGTGACCGAGGCCGACCCCGAATCACGCATGCCAAGGGCGTCCCAGTCATCGTTCACGGTGACCCCGGGCGCGCCCGCGGGAACGACCAGGTAGCCATAACGCTCGTCACCGGCCGCATCAACGTACGAGACAGCTACCGAGAAATGGGTGGCCGCCGGCGCCATGCTGATGAAGATCTTGCGACCGTCGATAACCCATCCGTCGCCGTCAGGCCTTGCGGTGGTCTGGGGCCGGATGAGCTCCTGGTCCGGCTCGCTGACCGCCTCGGCGATGACCATGCCGTCGTCGATGGCCCGCGTCATCGCCCTGGCGACGCCGTTCGCCCGCGCCTCATCGCCGGCCGCCAGCGCGGCCCGGTATTGCTGGGCGTACGTCATCATCATGATCATGTGCATGTTGACGCCGAGCGTCAGTCCCGCATCGGCCCGGGCCAGGCGGCTCGCCGCCACCAGCACATCGTGGACCGATTCGACACCCATCCCTCCGAGCTCGACCGGCACCGGCGCATAGAGGTACCGCGACTGCTGGAGCTCGCGAAGGCTCTCGACCGGGAACGTGCCGTCCGCGTCGTGGCGTGGCACGCGCGACCGGAAGGTGGGGATGAATGACTCGGCCATGGCGATGAGCTTCCGGCCGGCTTCGGTGGTGGCTTGCAATTCGTAGGACATCGTCAACCTCAGTTCGTGCATGGAATGGTGCGGCGCCCCCGGGTCGATAGACGCGGGGAGTCAGCGCGGGATTGCGCAGCTGACACCATCGAAGGTAGGCAGGGCGAAACGCCGTCGCTTGGAGAATTCCTGACGGTTCCCTGGAGAAGCCCGCACGAGGGGCCGTCAGTGTGGCGCAGGTCACTCCCGAGCCCGGTTGGCGCTCAGGCTGCCTCGGAGACGACCGCTGCGGCGAGGCTCGAAACGAAGCCCTGCAGCACCAGCGCTGCCTCCGGCGTCACCTCTTCGAACTGCAGGTGCAGCACCGTCCCGGCCTCCTCGCCGTGTCCGCCGACAATGACAACGGGCACGGCGCACTCCCCGGCCGGCGTGGTCATCCGGAGCCATGTCTTCACGTCGGCCGGGGTCTCCGCCACCAGGACCGCGGCGCCGCCCATCGAGATGTCGGTCACCACGACGTCCATCCCCGGCTCCTCGCCGAGGGTGGCCGCGAGGCTCGTGGCGTACCGCTCGAGCGACCGCCTGTTGAACGGCCGCCACGGGCTCTGACGCGAGAAGATGGCCCGGCCACCGGTGTGCTCGCGGAATCGGGCGAGCGCGGCGACCCTCCGCCCCAGCGCCCCGCAGGCGAGCACCACCTCCTCGCCCGGCTGCCAGGGGCAGTCGTGGGTGGAGATGTACACCGAGAATCCCCTGGCCGATTCGAAGACACCCTGGCCGTAGGCGGCACCCGCGCCGTCACGCGCCATCACCGTGCACGCCATGCCGGGCGCGACACGCTCAACCGGGCCGATCTCCGGGTCCATGCAAGGATTTACGGCGCACCGTCAGGCCGCCTGAACCCGTCCCGCACGGCGGGATTCCGCGGAACGCTCTAGGATCGTCGCCACATCCCGGCGGGCCGGCTTCCCGGCAGGCCCGCCAGTTCGTCCGAGAGGCTCCATGAGCATCAATACCCTGCTCGTCGCGAACCGGGGCGAAGTCGCCATCCGGGTGATCCGCGCCGCTGCCGAGCTCGGCATGCGCACCGTCGCCATCTACTCCGGCGACGACGCCACCTCGCTTCACGTACGCAAGGCCGACGAGGCCCGGCGGCTCGATGGCCAGGGGGCGGCCGCCTATCTCGACGCCGGCCAGGTCGTGCGCATCGCGCTCGACGCCGGGTGCGACGCCATCCACCCGGGCTACGGCTTCCTGAGCGAGAATGCGGCGTTCGCCCGGTTGTGCGCCGAGGCCGGGATCACCTTCGTCGGCCCGCAGGCGGAAGTGCTCGATCTCTTCGGTGATAAGTCGCGTGCGAGGGCGCTCGCATCCGAGCTCGGGGTGCCCGTGCTCCCCGGGACCTCCGGCCCCACCACCCTCGAAGAGGCCCGCGCGTTCATGGCGTCGCTCGGCGAGGGAGCGGCCGTGATGGTGAAGGCCGTTGCCGGGGGCGGTGGGCGCGGTATGCGGCCCGTCACCCGCCTGGAAGACCTGGAGCAGGCGTTTGTGCGTTGCCAGTCCGAGGCCCGTTCCGCGTTCGGCAACGGCGATGTCTACCTTGAGCGGCTCATCCCGGTCGCGCGCCACATCGAGGTCCAGGTGGTGGGCGATGGCACCGGCCACGTCAGCCACCTCTGGGAGCGCGAATGCACCATCCAGCGCCGCAACCAGAAGCTCGTTGAGGTTGCGCCGAGCCCCGGGCTGACCGATGACCTGCGGGAGCGGCTCACTTCCTACGCGGTCCGCATGGCCGAGGCGGTGCGCTTCAAGAACCTCGGGACATTCGAATTCCTGGTCGATGGGAGCTCGCCCTATGGCGCCAATGCGATCGCCTTCATCGAGGCGAATCCTCGCCTGCAGGTCGAGCACACGGTCACCGAGGAGGTCACGGGGATCGACCTGGTGGCGGCGCAGCTTCGCATCGCCGGGGGCGCCACACTCGCCTCGCTCGACCTCCAGCAGGCGGAGATCCCCCGGCCGCGCGGCTACGCCATCCAGGCGCGCGTGAACATGGAGACCGTCGCAGCCGATGGTTCGCCCAGGCCCTCCGGTGGGACCCTCACCGCCTTCGACCCGCCGACAGGGCCGGGACTCCGGACCGATACGTTCGGCTATGCCGGCTACACCACCAGCCCCGCATTCGATTCGTTGCTGGCGAAACTCGTGGTGCATTCCGCCGCCGGCGATTTCGCCAGCGCCGCCGCGAAAGCCTACCGTGCGCTCTGCGAGTTCCGCGTCGAAGGCGTGGCGACGAACATCCCCTTCCTCCAGAACCTCTTCCGGCACGCGGACTTCCTCGCCGGCCGGGTCTCGACGCGCTTTGTGGAAGAGCACGCCGCCGAGCTGGCCGCGCCCGGCGGTGAGCACCGGCGCCTGTTCTTCGAACCCGTCGCGCCAACCGTACCGGCGCTCGCCAGCCCGGCGGGCCGCGCCGGTGCGGCCATCGATAACCGCGACCCGCTCGCAGTCCTGACCCACGGAAAGGCCGGGGCCCCGGCCCCTGCCTCAGCCGCTCCCGGCCCACCACCACCCGAGGGCGCCGTCGCCGTGCTCACCCCGCTCCAGGGCACCATCGTCTCCATCGACGTGAGCCCGGGCGAGACCGTGCGGCGCGGACAGCAGGTGGCCGTGATGGAGGCGATGAAGATGGAGCATGTCATCACCGCCGAAGCCGGGGGTATCGTGCTGAGCATCAGCGTCCAGCCCGGTGAAGCAGTGATGCCCGGGCACCCGGTCGTGCTCATCCAGGAGACCGGCGAGGCCACCGAGGAGGCCGCCGCTGAGGCGGAGGTCGACCTCGACCGGGTCCGGCCCGACCTCGAGGAGGTCCATCGCCGCCACGCCATCGGCCTCGATGCCGCCAGGCCCGATGCCGTGGCACGCCGCCGCAAGACCGGCCAGCGGACCGCTCGCGAGAACATCGAAGACCTCTGCGACCCGGGCACGTTCATCGAATACGGACCGCTGGTGATTGCCGCGCAGCGGCGCCGCCGGCCGCTGGAGGAGCTCATCGAAAAGACCCCGGCCGATGGCATGGTCGCGGGCATCGGGAGCATCAACGGCCACCTGTTCGACGATGCCCGGTCGCGCGCAATCCTCATGTCTTACGACTACACGGTCCTGGCAGGCACCCAGGGACAGCAGAACCATCGCAAGAAAGACCGCATGTTCGAACTGGCCGAAAAGTACCGCCTGCCGGTGGTGTTCTTCACCGAAGGGGGCGGCGGGCGGCCCGGGGATACCGATGGCGTTGGCGTCGCCGGGCTCGATTGCATGGCGTTCCATTACTTCGGCCGCCTGAGCGGCCTGGTGCCACTGGTCGGCATCACCTCGGGCCGCTGCTTCGCCGGGAATGCGGCGATCCTCGGCTGCTGCGATGTCGTCATCGCCACGAAGAACTCCAACATCGGCATGGGCGGCCCCGCGATGATCGAAGGCGGTGGCCTCGGCATCTTCCGGCCCGAGGAGGTCGGCCCCGCGAGCGTCCAGGCGCCCAATGGCGTCATCGATGTGCTCGTTGATGACGAAGCCGAGGCCGTGCGCGTGGCGAAACAGTACCTCTCGTACTTCCAGGGGCCGCTGCCCGCGTGGGAGTGCGCCGACCAGCGCCTCCTGCGGAGCGTCATCCCCGAGAACCGCCTGCGCGTGTACGACGTGCGCAAGGTGATCGAGACGCTGGCCGATACCGGCTCGGTGCTGGAGCTGCGGCGGCACTTCGGGCATGGCATGGTCACCGCCCTCATCCGCATCGAGGGCAGGCCGCTCGGGCTCGTCGCCAACAACCCCATGCACCTGGCCGGCGCCATCGATAGCGACGGCGCCGACAAGGCGGCGCGCTTCATGCAGCTCTGCGACGCCTTCGATATCCCGCTGCTCTTCCTCTGCGATACGCCGGGGATCATGGTCGGGCCAGAAGTCGAGAAGACCGCCCTGGTCCGCCATGCGGCGCGCATGTTCGTGACCGGCGCGAGCGTGAGCGTGCCGGTGTTCACCATCATCCTGCGCAAGGCGTACGGCCTCGGCGCCCAGGCGATGGCGGGCGGCAGCTTCAAGGCGCCGTTCTTCACGGTCTCGTGGCCGACCGGCGAGTTCGGCGGGATGGGCCTCGAAGGCGCAGTCAAACTCGGGTACCGGAACGAGCTGGAGGCGGTCGAAGACCCCGAAGCGCGCAAGCGCCTCTTCGACGAGATGGTCGCCCGCTCCTACGAGCGCGGGAAGGCGGTCAACACTGCCTCCCACTTCGAAATCGACGACGTGATCGACCCGATCGACTCGCGGAGCTGGGTGACGCGCGCGCTCAAGTCGGCGCCGCCGCCGCCCGAGCGCAGGGAGAAGAAGCGGCCCAACATCGACACCTGGTAGCCGGGTTGGGAGATGGGCGGCAGGGCGCTATGATGCGCGGCCACATGGACCTGCTCTCCGGTCAACGTGTCACGGTCGCTTCCTATGGCATCGCGGCCGCCTACGCCGCGTGGATGCTCCGGCAGTTCGGCGCCGGCGTGGTCCACGCCACGGCCCTCGATCCCGAGGGCATCGGGGCCTTCCTCGGCGAGGGCGCAGCTTTCGCGGACAACCCGGAACTCGCGGTCGAACCCGGCGGCATCCTCATCACCGATGTGCCCGTCTCTGCGGCGGCCAGGCAACGCATCGAGGATCTGTGCCGCCATGCGCTGGTTGTGTGGATCACCCCGTGGGGCACGGACACCAGCTGGAGCGAGCGGCCGTCGACCGAACTGGCGCAGTACGCCGCGGGCGGCTGGATGACCATGGTGGGTGAACCCGGCCGGGAACCGCTGGCCGCGCCCGTGAGCCTCGGCCAGTTCATCGCCGGGCTCTTCGCGGCCATCGCGGCGCTTACCCGCCACGCCGGCTGGGGCGGCGCCACGGGCCTCCTCGATGTGGCCGAAATCGAGGGGATGGCGGCCACCCTCATCTACGATTCCATCGCGTTCCAGTACTACGGCGCCCTGCGCGGCCGCGTGGGCAACCGCTACAGCCGCAACCAGCCCACCATCGTGACGTTGCCCTGCAAGGACGGGCACATCGGCATCCATGCCGCCCTCCACAGCCAGTGGGTGACGCTCGCCAGGCTCGTCGGCCAC
>JBBIVC010000124.1:0-6883 GCA_037439905.1 Thermoflexus sp. | reverse complement strand
GACGGATGGCCACGGGCGCACCGTCGACTTCCGCAACACGGTCATCATCATGACCAGCAACCTGGGTACGAGCGCCCAGGAGAAGGCCACCTTCGGGTTCACCCGGCGGGCCGAGCATGATGGTGAGGCGGAGGCGCTCAAGGGCTCGATCGAAAAAGCGCTGCGCGAGTTCTTCCGGCCGGAGTTCCTCAACCGCATCGACGAGATCGTGATCTTCGAGCCGCTCACCCAGGCCGAGCTGACGCGGATCGTCGACATCCTGGCGAACGAGGTGCGGGAACGGCTGAGCGACCGCCACATCGACTTCGAACTGACCCCGGCGGCGAAGGCGGAGCTCGTCCGGGAAGGGTACGACCCGACCTACGGCGCGCGGCCGCTGCGGCGGACCATCCAGCGCCGGATCGAGAACGAACTGGCGAAGCGCGTGCTGGCCGGCGAGTTCCACGACGGCCAGAAGGTGACAGTGGACTTCCGCGACGGGGCCTACGTGTTTACCGCGAGCGACTCCCCGGCGGCGGCGCCCGAAGGGGGCGACGTCGTCGAGGGCGAGGTGGTCGAGGTAGGCTAAGCCGCCGTCACCTGGAATTCACAGCGAAGGCCGGGCTTGATGCCCGGCCTTCGTGGCGCCTGGGGGACGCTAGCCGATGACCGGGTATGGCGGCTCGAAGAGCTTGCCATCCACCTTGTCGGAGATGGCGGTCGCCTTGACCCTGGTGGACTTGCTCTCGACGAGGGTCAGGATGCCGTCGCGCTTGTCGATGCAGACGGTGCTCTTTTCGTTGGTCTCGTCGAAGGTGCCTTCGAAGCAGCGGGAGTCGCGGCCGGCGATCTTCTGGCTGGAGACTTCCTTGACGTTCTTGTCTTCCTTCACCCGCTGGGTGACCTTCTTCATATCGAAGACGGTGAAGTTCTCGCCGAGCCCGCCCGCGCCGAGCGACTTAAGGCACTGGCCGGAGCCGCCGGACTTGAAGCAGGTGAAGGAGTCCTTGCCGTCGTCAATCATGATGAGCTCGTCGAAGTCCTCGCTGCCACTGATGGCGATCTTCATCACGTTCTTCGGGGGCTCCTGGGCGAATGTCATTTCGCCTTTCTGCGTCTTGCCGTCGATGGTCAGTTCGATCTCGTAGGTGACGGAGTAGGTCTTATCGGAGGCATCGGCGAGGAGGTTCGATACCGGGTCGTTGCCGCTCGTGCCGGGCGTGGCCGAGCCACTATTGCCGCTCGAAGGGGTCCCGTTGCTACCGGCGGCCTGTGTAGATTCGCCACCCGAGCCGTTGGCGGTGTCGTCGCTGGAATCGTCGTCGCCACCGCAGGCCGCGGCGGTGAGCATGCCGGCCAGGGCCAGCGTCATCAGCATTTGAAGCTTCACGTGTCCTCCCTCCCCGTGGCGGGGATGCAACGATTATGTTGCTCGTTCGGCTGGAAGCCAGCCCGGAGGTTCACGCTGGGGCAAGACATGTTCGGCTGGCATCGACCACACCCGGCTCCGCGCGGCCCGCTCAGGCGATATAGTGCGCATCCAACGAATAATCCTTCGGAGTGCCCGCGTGACCACGACTGAAACCACCCTGAACGCCAAGGTGCAGGAGCTCCTGCACGACCAGATCCGCCGCGGGACGCAACTCGGCTCGCAGGTCTGCGCGTATCGCCATGGCGAGAAGATCGTGGACGTGTGCGCCGGCGAGATGGGCCCGCGGGATTCGCGGCCGGTGGCGGCCGACACGCTGTTCAGCAGTTTTTCGACAACGAAGGGTGTTGCGGCGACAGCGCTGCACATCCTCGCCGACCGGGGGATCATCGAATACGAGCAACCCGTGGCGAAGTACTGGCCGGGCTTCGCGAAGAACGGAAAGGGGAAGATCACGGTCGCGCAGGCGATGAGCCACCAGGCGGGCCTGCATGCGATGCCAGCGGACCCGGCGGCCTGCCGCGAGCTGCTGAACTGGGAGAACGGCCTGGCGTACATCGAGAACGGGACGCCGGCGTGGGAGCCGGGCACGGCGACGGGCTACCACGCCGTGACGTTCGCCTGGATTGCCGGGGGAATCATCCAGCACGCCAGCGGGCGCCACATCAAGGAGGTCCTTGCCGAGGAGATTGCGGGGCCGCTGGGTTGCGGGGAGGAGATGTTCATCGGCATCCCCGACGGTGTGGAGGAGCGGCTGGCCACGCTGCTGACCGCGGAAGAGCAGGCGGCGGCCGGCGGCGAGGGGCGGCGGCCTCAGATGCAGATTCCGCCGGACCACGACTTCTTCAAGGCCATGCCGCCGACGATGGGCTGGAACTTCAACGACATGGAGGTCCGGAAGGCGTGCGTACCTTCGGCGAACGGGCACTTCACGGCCCGGGCGCTGGCGCGCATGTACGGGGCGCTTGCGAATGGGGGCGTGGTCGATGGCGTGCGGCTGATGTCGCCGGAGCGTGTGCGGCTGATGAGCGCCATCCAGGTGGATGCTCCCGACCGGGTGATCATGATGCCGATCGCCAAGAGCATCGGCTTTTTCAACGGCGGGAAGGTGATGGGCCAGCACGGGGCGGCCGGCCCGCGCCGGACGGCCTTCGGGCACCCGGGCGCGGGCGGCTCGATCGCCTTTGCCGACCCGGAGGTGGGGCTTTCGGTCGCTGTCACCATCAATAAGATGCAATCGACCCTCCAGGCCGAGGGGCCGACGTTCGAAATCTGCGAGCTCATCCGGAACGAGCTGGGCGTCAACGGTTGAGGCACCGGGCGCTGGCTGATCGCAAGGGCGGGGGCCGGTAGACTCGGGCCATGAGCCGGTTGCAGGCAGCGATTTTCGATATCGGCGGGGTGCTGACGCATTCGCCCGTGACCCGCATCAAGGACTTCTGCCGCGAGCACGGCATCCCGGACGAGGTCCGCGTCGCGGTGTTCGGACCCGAGGATGGGCCGTGGTCGCGCTTCGAGCGCAGCGAGCTGACGCCCGAGGGCTTCGCGGACGAGTTCGATCGCCACCTCGCGGCCGTGGAGACGCGGGCAACGGGCAGGTTCTTCCTGGAGTGGTTCTTCCAGGGCTTCGGCGAGCGGCCGGAGATGATCGCGGTGGTGAGGCACCTGCGCGGGCGGGTGAAGCTGGGTTCGATCACGAACAACGTCGCCCGCGACGAACCGGCGCAGCGGCGCACCTCCGGGCTCGACGTGCACAGCCTTTTCGACGTGGTGGTGGAATCGGCGATCGTCGGCGTGCGAAAGCCCGAGCCCCGGATTTACCAGATCGCGTGCGAGGCGCTGGGGATCGAGCCGCGCGAGGCGGTGTTCCTCGATGACATGGGGGCGAACCTGAAAGGCGCCCGGGCGCTCGGCATGCACACCATCAAGGTCGACCACACCACCAGCGCGATTGATGAGCTGGAGGAGGCGCTCGGCATCCCGCTGCCGCGGCTGTAGGACTGCGGCCGCCGGGCTCCCGGACGCCCACCGGCGTTCCACCCGGAAATCGGATACCCTTCGCTTCACGCTAAGGAACGGAGCGAGGGGACGGCATGGAGCAGTGGGAACTCGACCTCATCGCCAGGGTGCGCGAGCTCGCGCGCGGGCCATGGACCGAACGCGCGGCCCGGTATGACCGGGATGGCACCTTCCCGCGGGAAAACCTGGACGAGCTGCAGGCGCTCAAGGTCCCGCAGATGGCGCTCTCACGGGAGCTTGGCGGGCTGGGGATCAGCGCCGAGGGCCAGATGCGGGTGATGGAAGAGATCGCCTATGGCGATGGCTCGACCGCGGTTGCGCTCAACATGCATGTGCTGGTGGCGGGCTTCCTGGAGTCGATGCCACCCTTCGCCCGGCGCGACGCTGTCCTGCGGGACATGGGACAGAACGGCACGCTCATCTGCGGCCCCGGCTCGGTGCCCACAGGTGAAGTCGACAACCGCAAGGCGGGCTTCCGCTTCGTGGAAGACGGCGACTTCGTGGTCGGGAACGGCCGTGCCGGTTTCGCGAGCATGAGCGAGGGCGCGAAGTACGCGCTGATGGGCGGGCAGATCGACCGCGGCGAGGGCAACGAGCCGGACATTGTGCTGAGCATCCCCGAGCTCGCCACGCCGGGCATCACGAACCTGATGAACTGGGACGCAATGGGCCTGCGGGCGACCTCGAGCCACGATATCGTGGTCGAGGGCATGCGCCTGCCGAAGTCCGAAGTACTGATCATCCCGGCGGCGATGCTGCGGATGGTGCTGCAGGCCCAGGCGAACGTGGTAAACGTGCAGACGCAGATGCGGGCGCGTGGTGCGCTGGGCATCCTGGCGATCTGGCTGGGGCTGGCGCAGGCGGCGTTCGACTTCACTGTGTCCTATGTGAAGGAGCGGCATGGGTACCTGGCCGGGCCGATGTCATCGGTTGGTGGGACGGTGGGGTACCGGGCCGACCAGCCCTGGGCGCAATTCGGCATCGGCAACATGGAGCACTGGCTGGAGACCGGGCGCATTGTGCTGTACGACACGATCAGGCGGCTGGAGACGCCCTTCGAGAGCTCGCAGGCGTTCACGCGGCACCTGGTCCGGACGGTCTACCACCTGCGCCGCATGAGCGAGGAGGTATCGGCGGGGGCGATGCGCGTCTGCGGCGCCCACGCGTACGTGCGCAGCCGGCCGCTGGAGCGCATCTATCGCGACATGGTGGGCGGGAACGTGATGGCGTGGAAGACGGACGAGCTGTTGCACTCGCTTGGGCTTTCGGCCCTTGGGCGGGAGATCACCTTCGTTGGCCCGGCGGGCACGTGACGAGGGAGCTCAAGCCGCCAACCACACCGGAAAAGGCGAAAGCCCGGTGGAGCGGACACCGGGCTTTCGCGGCCGGCGACGTTGCGTCTGCCGGCAATGTTTCGGCGGGAGCTACGAGCGGAATAGCGTCCCGCGCGGCGGGAAGATACGGAACGCGACACAATCCCGTCAATCGATCATGTCGAAATCTTTGCATTTGGGCACTGCGGGCGTAGCCTTCAGGGCATGGCCGACCACCTGGTCATCGAGCGCGTCGCTGGCTGGATACGCGAATCATCGCGCGTGGTGGTGCTCACGGGCGCGGGCATCAGCACGGAATCGGGCATCCCGGATTTCCGGGGCCCGCAGGGCGTCTGGACGAAGAATCCGGGCGCGGAGCGGACCGCGACCCTTCAGCATTACCTGGCCAACCGCGATGCAAGGGTGCGCGCGTGGCAGAACCGGGCCAACGGATCGAGCTGGCAGGATGCCGAGCCGAACGCGGGGCACCTCGCCATCGCGAACCTGGAGCGCAAGGGGAAGCTTCACACGCTCATCACGCAGAATATCGATAGCCTCCACCTGAAGGCGGGGAGCTCGCCGGGGCGGATGATCGAGATCCACGGCAACGTGCGGGATTTCGTGTGCATGGGGTGTGGCGAACGCGGGCCGATTGAGCGGGTGCTGGAGCGCGTGCGGGCGGGCGAGGATGACCCGCCCTGCCGCAGCTGCGGGGGCATCCTGAAGTCCGCCACGATCTCGTTCGGGCAGAACCTGGTGCGAGAAGACCTGGAGCGCGCGGAGCGTGCGGCTTCGGAATGCGATTGCTTCCTGGCGATTGGCACATCGCTTACGGTGTACCCGGTTGCCCTGTTGCCAGAGATGGCGCTGCGCAACGGCGCGCGGCTCGTCATCCTCAACGCGCAGGACACGCCCTACGACCCGATCGCGCACGCGGTGATCCACGAGCAGATCGGCGAAGTACTGCCGCGGATCGTCGACGCCATCTGACCTGCTGCTTCGCAGTCAACTGCATCGAGGCGACGCCCAGGAAGGCGGCGGTAGAGTGACGCAAGAGTCACTTGCTCATACTGCGGACCCGCGCCTAGACTCCCGGCGCAAGTGCGAAGGGGGGAGGTATGACGATTCCGACTAACGGCGACCGGCCGATCCTGAGCGTGCGTAGCATCACCCTCCGGTTCGGCGGTCTGGTAGCACTCGACGACGTTTCGTTTGATGTACCTGCGGGGCGGATTGTTGGGCTCATCGGACCCAACGGCGCGGGCAAGACGACGATGTTCAACGCTATCACCCGGCTGTACCACCCCCAGGCCGGCGAGATCTGGTACAACGGTTCGAAGAATCTGATTGAGCTGGCTGCGCACAAGGTGCCGCGGCTTGGCATTTCCCGGACCTTCCAGAACCTCGCACTGTTTCCATCGATGACCGTGCGCGACAACATCCGTGTCGGCGTGCACGCCCGGACAAAGGCGGACGTGTTTTCGCAGGCGCTCCGGTTGCCGTGGGTCGGGCGTGAGGAGCGTGAGGCGGAATCTGCAGTGAACGAGGCGATTGCCTACCTGGGGCTCGAGGCCGTGGCCGACCACCCGGCGGCGGGCCTGCCGTTCGGCACACTCAAGCGAATCGAGTTGGCCCGGGCGCTCGTGGCCCGGCCGCGCCTGCTGCTCCTCGATGAGCCGGCCGGCGGCCTCAATCATGAGGAGGTTTCGAACCTGGGCAGCCTCATCCGCGACATCCGCGAGCGATTCGATCTCACCATCCTGCTCGTCGAGCACCACATGGGCCTCGTGATGGGCATCAGTGAAAAGGTGGTTGTGCTCGATTTCGGCAGGAAAATCGCCGATGGCACGCCGGCGGAGGTCCAGCGCGACCCGGACGTCATCCGCGCCTACCTGGGGGTGGAGGCGTGAGCGCGATTCTCGAAGCGACCGGCCTGCGCGCCGCCTACGGCGACCGGCCCGTGCTGTTCGGCATCGACCTGCGCGTGCCGCAGGGGGGCATCGTTGCCCTGCTCGGCGCAAACGGCGCGGGGAAGACCACCACCCTCCGCGCCTTGCTCGCCCAGACGAAGACCTGGGGCGAGATCAGTTACGAAGGCCGCCGCATCAATGGCGCCTCCACCCAGGACCTCGTGCGCATGGGC
>JBBIVC010000123.1:0-6884 GCA_037439905.1 Thermoflexus sp. | reverse complement strand
CAGCGCAGCGTCATCGCCACCCGTGGCCTGGGGCTCCCGCGCGAATAGTCGCGAGGGGAAGGGGGCGGGGCCAAGCCCCGCCCCCTTCGAGCTACTTGAACCGGTAGGTGATGCGGCCCCGTGTCAGGTCGTACGGCGAGAGCTCCACGAGCACCCGGTCGCCGGTCAGGATCTTGATGAAGTGCTTGCGGATCTTCCCGCTGATGTGCGCCAGCACCTCGTGCCCGTTCGCCAGCTCCACCCTGAACATTGCGTTCGGCAGGGGCTGGGTAACCGTCCCCTCGACTTCGATAGCTTCACCTTTCGCCATGCGGTCCTCCGTTGGATTCTGGGTGCTGGTCAGGCCAATGCCTGGTGATTGCTCCCGGAGGAGCGCTGAAAGATGCGCGAACTGCCGCCCTGCGGCCCGCGCCCGGTAGCGTTCGGGCCGCTCTGTGCATCGTACCGCCTCCGCTGGCCCCGGTACCCGCCGTTCGCTGACCGCCGCCTGCCGCTCCCATTCGCGCTCCCGGCGAAGGCCTGCTCGCCTGCCGGGCGCCCGGCATGCTCCTCGATTGGAGGCGTCCAGGCGGCCAGGTCGCCCAGCCGCGGGTCCGTGGCGCTCATCGGCACAAGCGCTTCGCGGACGCCCGCCTCCCGCCGCAACTGGTTGATGGCCCGCACTTCGCCCGGCTCCACCAGCGTCACGACCAGGCCTGCCGCACCGGCCCGCGCAGTCCGCCCCGAACGGTGGAGGTAAGTCTTCGTGTCCTCCGGCACGTCGTGATGCACCACCATGTCGATGCCATCGACGTGGATGCCCCGGGCCGCGATGTTCGTCGCCACCAGCACCCGCACATGGCCGCGAGAAAACGCATGGAGCGCGCGCTCCCGCCTCGGCTGGCTCAGCCCGCCGTGGATGACGCCCGCCTCAACGCCCGCCCGTCCCAGGTCCCGCGCGAGCCGTTCCGCTCCCCGCTGCGTCCGGGCAAACATCATCGTGCGCTGAGGGCCCGCTGTTAGCGCCGCGGCCACCTGCGTCTTCTCCCCCTGTCCGACGCCGATGAACCGGTGCTCCATCGCGGATTCCGGCTCGTCGTCTTCCGGCGCCTCCCGGTGCACCGGGTCGTGCTGGTACTTGCGGATGAGGGTCCCGACCGCGCCATCGAGCGTCGCCGAAAAGAGCAGCGTCTGGTGACCTTTCGGCGCCCGGTCCAGGATGCGCTCGACCTGCGGCAGAAAGCCCAGGTCCGCCATCTGGTCGGCCTCATCGATGACCACCAGCTCCAGGTCATCCAGCGTGACCGCGCCCCGCCCGAGGAGGTCGAACATCCGGCCCGGCGTTGCGATCGCGATATCTATCCCCATCCGGAATTGGTCGGCCTGGCGGTTGATCGAGGTTCCCCCGTAGATGGCGGCCAGGCGCAGCTTGCGCGCCGGCGCCAGCGGACGAAGCGCCTCCACTATCTGGCTCGCAAGCTCTCGCGTCGGGACAAGAACGAGCGAGCGCGGCCGCCGCGGCGCGCTCCGGGCAGTCCGCTCGATGAGTGGCAGGCCGAACGCCAGTGTCTTGCCCGAACCCGTGCGGGCCTTTCCGCATACATCGCGGCCGGAGAGCGCGTCCGGGATGGTGAGCGCCTGGATCCGCGTTGGCTCGGTGATGCCGCCCCGGCGCAGTATCTCCGCCAGGTCGCTCGCGGTTCCGAGCGCCTTGAAGGTCTGCCGCGCTATGGTCTGCCCGGCAGCTGATGGGGCAAAGCCGGCGCGATCGTCAGCGGCGGCGTTGGGTGTGCGAAGGGTGATCAGAAAAAGGGTCTCCGTGTTGGTTGATGAGCGTGGTGAGGTTGAGTGCGAACCGCCTCACATCACCGCAACCAGGAGCAGCCCAGAGGTAGTACCGCGGCACGCCACCGCGTGCTCTTCATCGAGCGTACCACATCGCCCGGGATGGCGCCGGGGCGTGCGCTCCCATGGTCGGCAGCGGGCCGCCCGCGGCGCAGCGGGTAAACCCCGATATACCTCTGTGAAGAAACCCGCAGAATACCGTTAGAGCCCCTGAAGTCCCGTGAGTTCCCTGCCGTTAACTGAGATGTAACCCCTCCCGCGGAGTGCTCCACATGGCTGACACCACACGGAAACCGAAACCGGACGTCTCGAACGAACCGATGCCGTTCGACGAGCACACCCGCCGCGTGCTCGAACTCCGCCGCCAGATCCGCGAGGGCTCCTACCGGCCGGACCCCAGGGCCATCGCCGAGGCGCTCCTTCGCGAGTGGAGCTGGCACGATACCGCGTTCAGCCAGGACCCCACCGAGGCCACCGATGTGAAATCGATGGCCGGCCGCTTCATCGTGCCCCCGTCCGGGACACCCGGCCAGGAACGAAACCAGGAAGCGCGCACCGCCTGAGCCGGCCCGGCTCAGCCCTCCTTCTGTGTCAGCCGCTGTTCGAAACGCGCCCTATCGATAACGAATCGCTGGTGGGTCCCGTGGCCCACCTGGTCCACGCCATCGCTCGCCGACCATTCGAAATCGAACCGCCGCCCATCGATGCCGACCAGCTTGACTTCAGCGGTCACCCGCATCCCCACGGGCGTCGGCGCCGTGTGGTTGATCACGATCTGTGCGCCCACCGTCATCTGGTCCGGCCCAAGGTGGAGCGCCATCCACTCGGCCGCCGTCTTTTCGACCAGCGCCCCGAGCGATGCGGTGCTGAACACGTCCGGCGTTCCCGCAACGATGCGGCTGGCGAAGTGCTCCGGCGCGCAAACCACCGAGCCGGTCGCAGTCGCCCCAACCTTCATGTCGTCAGCAGGCATATCCCCTCCAGGCCACGGTGGCGTCCGCCGATTCTACGCCCTGGCAACACGCCGATCGCGCAATTACATCGACAATCTTCGCCTGCCGGCTGACAATGAAAGTGGGTTCAGGGGGCCGGGTGGCCGCGGCAGTCCGCTGCCGAGGAAAGTCCGGACTCCACCGGGCAGGGTGCCAGGTAACGCCTGGGCGGCGCGAGCCGACGGAAAGTGCAACAGAAACATACCGCCCTTCCCTGGAAGGGCAAGGGTGAAATGGTGCGGTAAGAGCGCACCGGCGTCCCGGCAACGGGGCGGCCGTGCAAACCCCACCCGGAGCAAGGCCAAATAGGGGAGGAGGGCGCCCGGCCCGTTTCACTCCCGGGTTGGCTGCTAGAGCGCCGCAGCGATGCGACGCCCAGAGAGATGGCCACCGTCCTTCCCCGGAAGGATACAGAATCCGGCTTACAGGCCCGCTGGACCCCGAACCCCGGCCCCTTCGGCAGGCTGACACCGTTCACCGCCCTCCGCTACGATCGGATCAACACCAATTCCCCTGGAGCAACCCCGCATGCCTGCTGCTCAGGCTTACATCGATGTGACCGACGCGACCTTCGCCTCGGAGGTTCTCGAACGCTCGAAGTCCGTGCCCGTCGTCGTCGATTTCTGGGCGCCATGGTGCGGCCCCTGCCGGGTCCTCGGCCCGACCATCGAGAAGGTCGCCGCCGAACATGCGGGCTCGGTCGTCCTTGCAAAACTCAACACCGATGAGAACCCCCGGACGGCTACCGCCTACCGCATCCAGGGCATTCCCGCGGTCAAGGCCTTCCGCAACGGCCAGGTGGTGGCCGAGTTCACCGGGGCCTACCCCGAACCACAGGTCCGCGCGTTCTTCGCGAAGATCCTCCCCCGGCCCGAGGAACAGGTGACCGGCCAGGCCGAGGAACTCCTCCGCAAGGGCGATGTCGCCGGCGCCGAGGCTCGCTTCCGCGAAGTCCTGAAGACACAGCCGGGGAACGCCGACGCCGCCGTCGGACTGGCGAGCATCCTCATCGCGCGCGGCGAAACCGAAGCGGCCGAGGCGCTCCTGGAGCGGATCCCCACCGACCGCAGGGCCAAGGTCCTCCGTCACCAGCTGTTCCTCAGCTCGTTCGAAGCGAAGCACCGCTCTGAGGACCTCGAGGGCGAGGCCCGCGCCAACCCGCGTGACCCGCGCGCCCGCTATCGCTGGGGCGTCATGCTTGCTGCCCGTGGCCGCTACCAGGAGGCGCTCGAAGAGCTCCTCGAATCGGTCCGCATCGACCGCAACTTCGCGGAGGGAGCCGCCCGCAAGGCGGTCCTGGCGATCTTCGATATCCTCGGCCTCGATTCGCCGATGACCCGCGAGTACCAGCGCCGCCTCTCGAACCTCCTGTTCTGATCCCTCGTCGTGGCCTGCCGGCCGTCCCGGGCGGTCGCCTGTAGGCACGCCCCGTACGACAATCGCCGCAACATAACGGAGTCCGAGCCCCAATGATCATCCACATGGCCGAAGGCGCGACCATCGACCAGGTCGAACGCGTAATCAATCGCATATCGCAGGACTATGGTCTGCGCTGCGAGACCATTGTCAGCAGCACCACCGTCATCGGCGTCAAGGGTGTTGCCAGCGTCATCGATGAAGGCCGCATCACCGAACTCCCCGGCGTCGACCGCGTCATCCGCATCACCGAGAAGTACAAAGACGCGGCCCGCAGCTTCCACCACCAGGACACCATCGTCCATGTGGGGGGTCGCGTCGCCGTCGGCGGCGAAAACCTCACCTTCTTTGGCGGCCCCTGCGCTATCGAGACCGAGAAACAGGCCCTCGAGTCCGCCCGGCTCGCGAAGGACGCCGGGGTCGACGTTCTGCGCGCGTTCCCGGACAAGTCCCGCACCAGCCCCTACGACTATCGGGGCCTCGAAATCAAGAAGGGCCTCGAAATCGCCACCGCCATGAAGGAGGAGACCGGCCTCCCCATCGTCGGCGAGCTCATCGACCTCCGCCACCTCGATGCCTTCCTCGATGCCGGCATGGATGTCATCCAGATCGGCGCCCGCAGCGCCCAGTACTCCCCCCTGCTCGAGGAGCTTTCGAAAATCGACCGGCCCGTCATCCTCAAGCACGGCTTCGGCAACGACATGAACGAGTGGCTCTCGGCCGCCGCCTACATCATGTCCGGGATCGACCGCGAGCGGCGCACCGTCAGCGAAGGCAACAAGAACGTCATCCTCTGCTACCGCGGCATCAAGAGCTTCGAAAGCGAGACCCGGTTCTCCGCCGATATCTCCATGATCCCGCTCGTCCGCTCCAAATCGCACCTGCCCCTCATCGCCGACCCGAGCCACAGCTCCGGCGATAAGAAGCTGGTGGAGCGGGTCACCTACGGCTTCGTCGCCGCCGGCGCCCAGGGCATTGAATTCGACATCCACTCGAATCCCGCCGAGGCCCTCTGCGATGGCAAGCAGGCGGTCACCCACGAGGCCGGGCGCATCATCCGCACGGCCCGCCAGATCCACGCCATGCTCTCGGGCATCGGAGTCGAGACCGGTTCGAGCGTCGCCGTCGCCGTCAAGTAGCGCCCGCGCACCTGCGCTCGCGCATGGCGGGTGTCCGGCGAATCATGCACCATGTCGCGCCAAACCATCCCGGAGGCGCCGCCATGGTCCGGCTCACCCCTGCCGATGAATACTTCTTCCACCAGATCCCGGAACCGCTCCCCCAGGTGGTCACCTTCAGCGAGCACTGGCGGGAAAGTCTCTTCTTCGTCATGCATCCCGAAGCGGGCGATGGCGACGTGCTCATCCTCACGCTCGCCCACTTCCCCGCGCGCGGCGAGATGGACTCGCTCCAGCTCGGCCGCGTCGGTGGACAGCTCATTTTCGCGCGCCACAGCCGCCACTACGACGGCGACCCCCACACCATGGCCGTCGGCCCCGTACGCATCGACATCGTGGAGCCGTACAAGACCGTCAGGCTCTTCGTCGATCCTGCCGGCGCCCAGGTCGGCCTCGATGTCACCTTCACTGCCCGCACGCGTGAATGCGGCCTCCGCCGCGGCACCATGAAGGCCGCCAGCGAGACCATCTGGGACCAGAGCCACATGATCCAGTCGGGCCGCTACAACGGCACCTATACGGTCGGCGGCACGACCTACCAGGTCCGGGACTGGTGGGGCCAGCGCGACCACTCATGGGGTATCCGCAACCACCAGCGTTGCCCCATGTGGCAGTGGCTCGCCATCCAGCTGCCCGATGGCATGCTCGGCATCTGGAACTGGGAGTACCCGAACGGCCAGCGTGTCTACATGGACGGATACTGGGCCCCCGCCGATATGGGCGAGCCCGTCCAGGTCGTCGACTACCGCCACGACCTCCACTGGGTCGACGCCTCTGGCGCCCGGGTGAGCTATGAGCGCGACGGCGCGCATGTCGCCGGCCTCGAGGGCACCGTCGTCGCCCGGCTTGAAGATGGCCGCGAACTTGAGGTGCGCGGCGAGGGCCGCTGGCACACGCGCTATGGCCAGCTTGGCGGTGGCCAGGTGCACATGCACCTCCGCACCGCCGACGGCCGGGCAGGCACCGCCGCCTACGAAATCACCGGCTCGCACCACCACCACTTCTTCCCCATCCCGCGCGCGGAGAACCTGCCACCGGGAAACTGATCGCGGGGTGGTAATCCCCTCCCCGGGGGCGTAAGGTCAGTGCGCGACCACACGACAGCGAATGGGGGTGTCGTCATGACCGCCGTTACCGGGGAGGCGCTGGCCGCCCTGCTCGTCAACCAGGCGCCCGATGCCGTGATCTTCGCCGGCACCGATGGCGTCATTCAGCTCTGGAACGCCGCTGCCGCCGCCATGTTCGGCTACAGCGAGTCCGAAGCCATTGGCAAGGACCTGAACATCATCATCCCCGACCAGTTCCGCGATGCGCCCTGGAAGGGCTACGACCGCGCGCTCGCCGCTGGCGATACGAAGTACCGTGGCCAGTCGCTCCCCACCCGGGCAGTCAACGCTCGCGGCGAGCCGTTCTACGTCGAGCTCAGCTTCGCCATCGTCCACGGCCCAAACGGCGATGTCATCGGCGCCCTGGC
>JBBIVC010000122.1:0-6885 GCA_037439905.1 Thermoflexus sp. | reverse complement strand
GGGTGGCTGGAGGAAACCCACCCGGGACGGGATTTCGTGCTGACCTCGAACAGCTTTGCGGAGCAGGCCCACCGGACGTACCGGGCACTGGGGTTCGAAATCGTGGAAACGCGCTGGCACTACGACCGGGAGATAGCGGAGCGGCTGTGGCGTGTTTCGCCCCAGGAGCGCGAGCCGATCGCGCGGCACATCCGCTTTCAGAACGGGCGCTGGCAGGTGCGCGCGCACGTGTTCCGGCGTGCCCAGGGGGCGATTGCGTGCCCGGCGGCGGCGGCCCGGGCCTCGTGAGGCGGGCCGGGCAGCAGGGAGTGTGCCGGGCGTTCGGGCCGGAGGGGGTGTACGCTATGCCGCCGCCAGCATATTGCGGGGGTTGGTGAAGCCCGTACCATGCAGGCTGCAGAATTCGGCACGGGCATAACCGTGCCGCAGGGAGGCGTGACTTTTGACTACTGCTGCCACCAGTGGCACCGTCGCCGAGAAGGGCTACAACGGGAAGATGCTGAATGTGAATCTCTCCACCGGGGAGATCACGGTCGAGCGGCCCGACGAATCGCTCTACCGCAAGTACCTGGGCGGATATGGGATCGGTGCGCGCATGCTTTGGGACCGCGTGCCGAAGGGGGCCGACCCGCTCGGACCGGAAAACATGCTCGGCATGTTCGCCGGGTTGCTCACGGGCACACCGTTGTTCGGCCAACGCTGGCAGGTTGTCTGCAAGAGCCCGCTGACGGGAGGCTGGGGCGATGCCAACTGCGGCGGTGACTTCGGTGGCGTCCTGAAGCTTTCGGGCTGGGACGGGATCATGTTCTTTGGCAAGGCCGAGAAGCCGGTCTACCTGGTCATCGAGAACGACAAGGTCGAGTTGCGGGACGCCAGCGACCAGTGGGGCCAGGGCGCGATTGAAAACGAGACGTTTTTGAAGGCGCGCCATGGGAAGCGCGCCAGCGTGGCGAACATCGGCCCGGCAGGCGAGACGCTCTCGCTGATCAGCGGAGTCTGCAACGACCACGGCCGCCTGGCGGCGCGCTCCGGAGTGGGTGCGGTCATGGGTTCGAAGAACCTGAAAGCGGTCGTCGCCATTGCCGACCGGAAGGTGATCGCGCAGACGCCGGAGACGATCAAGATGCTGCGGGCGAACCTGGACGACTTCGTGAAGCCGCTGAAGGACTTCTTCCACACGTTCGGGACGACCGGCATCACCAGCATGAGCGCGCTGAACGGCGACTCGCCGGTGAAGAACTGGGGCGGCGTCGGCGTGGTGGACTTCCCGGCGGAGGTGAGCGGGAAGATCAACGGGGGCACCGCCATCAACCCGAGGATGGAAAAGGCGTACGGGTGCTGGCGCTGCCCGGTGGCCTGCGGTGCGGAATCGGTCGAATCGACCAACGAGAAGTACCCCTACCCGCACCACACGCACCGGCCCGAGTACGAGGCGATGGGGGCGTTCGGGACGATGAACCTGATGGCCGACCCGGACGCGCTGATCTATGCGAACCACCTGAGCAATGAGTATGGCTTCGACGTGATCAGCGCGGGCGGGGCGATCTCGATGGCCATCGAGTGCTATCAGAACGGCATCATCACGAAGGAAGACACGGAGGGCCTGGAGCTGAACTGGGGCGACCCCGATTCGGTCATTGGCTTCCTGAAGATGATGGGTGAGCGCAAGGGGATCGCGGCGGTCTTCGCGGACGGGGTGAAGGTTGCGGGCGAGAAGATCGGGCGGGGCGCCGAGAAGTTCGCGATGCACATCGGCGGGCAGGAACTGCCGATGCACGACCCGAAGCTCCAGCCCGAATACCACACCACCTACAAGCTCGACCCGACGCCCGCGCGGCACACGCAGTACGAAGGGAACAAGCGGCTGGGCAAGATCCCGCCGGCGCCGGCCGACAAGACCGTGTACTCGGGGCGTGGCGAGCACCACAAGGGCGCCAGCGAGTACATGCACGTGGTGAACTCGGGCGGCATGTGCCAGTTCGTGATGATGATGGCGAACACGGCGAACATGCCGAGCTGGTTCAACGCCGTAACTGGCTGGGACATGGACCTGGACGAGATGATGGCGGTTGGCGAGCGCATCGCGAACATGCGCATGGCCTACGAGGTGCGCGAGGGTGGCAACCCGCGCAAGCGCGCCGTGCCCACGCGCGTAACGGGTGAGACGACCGAGGCGACCTACACCGGGCCGCTGCAGGGCATCAAACTCGATACCGAGACACTGGAGACAGAGTTCCTCAAGGCCTGCGACTGGGACACCGAGACGTGCAAGCCATCGAAGGCGAAGCTGGAATCGCTCGGGCTGCCGGAGGTTGCCGCAGCACTCCACGGCTAGGGTCGCATACCGCACCTACACGAAAGGGCCACCTCCGCGGTGGCCCTTTCGGTTTGCTTGCACCGGGCTAGAGGATGCGGAAGACCGGGTGGTTGGGCGCAATGCGGGCAATCTCTTCGGCGGGGACGTTGGCATCGGCAAGGCCGAAGAGCTTCCTGGTCTCCATGCCCCAGAGCTGGAGGTACGCGCGGATGACCGGGACCTTTTCGGCGTCCGACAGTTCGAGGACACGAATGGGCTCTTCGTGGCGGCCCTTGCGGAGGACTCCCTCGCCCGAGGCCCGGATGTTGCGGACCCAGTGCGTGACGCCGCGCGGGGCCACCAGGTAGCGGTGGCCTTCGAAGGTGAGCGGGTTCACCGGTGTGGTGCGCCATTCGCCGGATTTGCGGCCGCGCACGGCCAGGACGCGGGAGCCGCGGAGGCTCAGGCCCAGCGTGCCGGTGAAGAACGCCACGGCCGGGTTGAAGATGTTCCGGGTGAGGAAATCGGGTTCCTGGTATCGCATGGGGCAGCTCCGGGGGGGATTGCCTAACAGTGTAAGTTTTCCTCGGGCGGTGTCAAGCCTTACAGTGTTAAGTATGCCGCACCCCGCCAGGATCTCCGAACCTGCAATCACCGACGCCGCCCGCGCGCTCCTCGAGCAGGAAGGCGTCGAAGGGCTCTCGATGCGCGAGCTGGCCCGGCGCCTGGGCGTGCGGGCGCCATCCCTCTACTTCTATGTGAAGAGCCGGGACGACCTGCTCCGGCTGCTCAATTCGGCCGGGCTGCGTGAACTTGGAGCGATGCTGACGGCCGCAGCGAGCGGCGCCGCAACTCCGGGGGCACGCCTGCACGCGATGGCGGATGCCTACGCCAGTTTCGCGTTCGGTTCGCCGCAGCTCTTCCGCTTGATTTTCGGGCCGTGTCCGGAAGAGCGGCGGGCCGAGGCGAGCGCGGCTGAGGCCGCGGCCCGGCCGCTGCTCGCGGCGGCGGGCGACCTGGTCTCAGCGGAGGACGTGCTCGATATCGCAAGGGCGTTGTGGTCGCTGGTGCACGGATACACCACGCTCGCGCTGAGCGAGCAGTTCCAGATGGGAGGAGAGCCGAGACAGGCGATTCATCGCGCGCTCGACTACCTGCTGGCCGGGATCGAATCGGGGGGGCGCGGGGCAAGCATTGTGCAGCCGCGCGTGGTCGGTTAGCTTTCCGCCATGCCGTTCGCGGTCTGCAATGGAGCGAAGCTGTATTACGAGGTCCACGGGGCGGGCGAGCCCCTCTTGCTGATAGCTGGCCAGGGGAGCGACCACCACGGTTGGGACCTGGTCCGGGACCAGTTTTCCGCCCGCCACCGTGTCATCGTGTACGACCACCGGGGTACGGGGCAGAGCGACAAGCCGACCGAACCGCCGTACACGACGCGGGGCTTCGCGGCCGACGCGATAGCGCTGCTGGACCACCTTGAGATCGAGCGAGCGCACTGCTACGGGGTCTCGATGGGCGGGCGCATCTGCCAGTGGCTGGCGATTGATTACCCGGAACGTGCAGGCGCCGTGGTGCTCGGCTGCACGACACCAGGCAACGCGCATGGGGTTGCCAGGCCGGCCGAAGTAAACGCGATGATGGCGAATCGCCCGGCCGACCCGGAGACAGCGGTGCGATTTCTTGCCGAACAGATGGTTTCGCCGGGCTGGCTGGAGCGCCATCCTGAGTATCGCCGGCAACTCGAGGAGCGGGCACGCAATCCCATCCCGGGGTTCGCGCAGAGGATGCACTACCAGGCGAGCGAGGGGCACGATAGCTGGGACCTGCTCCCGGAGATCAAGGCGCCCGTCCTGGTGATCCATGGCACGGAGGACTTCATCAATCCGACGGCGAACGCGATGCTGCTGGCGGAGCGCATTCCCGGCGCGGAGTTGTATCTTGTAGCGGGCGGGCGGCACGGGTACTTCCTGGAGTTCAGTGACGAAGCTGGCGGTGTCGTCCTGGACTTCCTCCAACGACACAGGCTGGGCTGAGACATGGAGGCGAACCGCAAAGTCATTGGCTTCACGAAAGACGTGACCCGGAGGTTGACCCGGGTGCTCGACGATGCGCTCATCGGCGTGTATGTCCACGGCTCGTGTTCGATGGACGCGTTTGTGTACCCCACGAGCGATATCGACATGCTGGCGGTGAGCACCCGCGAACTCACGGATGCGGAGCGGCGCCAGGTGGGCGAAGTGCTCCTGGACCCGGAGATGCCGTGCCCGGGATCGGGGCTGGAGTTCAGCCTGGTGACGGATGATTCGCTGAACATCCCGAGCAAGTCGCCGGCATTCGAGGTGCACGTATGCACCGTGCCGGAACGGCGCAAGTTCGTGGATGGACGGGGACACCCGGGCGACCCGGACCTGGTGTTGCACTACGCCATGTGCCACGACCGGGGGTACGCGACGGTGGGACCTGCGCCCCGCGAAGTGTTTCCCGTGGTGCCGCGCAGCTGGGTGCTGGAAGCGATGCTCGACCAGGTGGCCTGGGACTACATCAATTCGGATAACGCGACCACCATCCTCAACGCGTGTCGCGCGGTGCAATACGCCGAGACCGGTCACCTGGCGAGCAAGTTCGAAGGCGGCCACTGGGCGATCGAGCACCGGCACCGGCCGATGCTGGTGCAGTTTGCGATGCGTGTGCACCGCAACAAGCCGAAAATGGTGCCCACAGCGGAACACGCCAAGTTGTTCGTGGACTGGGCGAATGAGCGGCTCAACGCGGCGCTGGACGAGGAAGAGGACCAGGAGTAACCCCACGAGCGGGCAGCAACCCGGGAGGCATGCCGTTCCTGTGCCCATCATCCGCCTTGCGGCCCCTGCGGACGCCAGCGAGCTCGCGCGAATGCGGTACGAGTTCCGGGTGGCGCTGAACTCGCCTTCGGAACCGGAATCCGCATTTCTGGAGCGCTGCGCTGCGTGGATGAGCGAACGTCTCGCCCCGCACTCGAACTGGCGCTGCTGGGTAGCGGAAGAGGCGGGCGCGATCTACGGCCATCTCTGGTTGCAGCTCATCGAGAAGGTCCCGAACCCGGCGCCGGAGCAGGAGCTGCATGGGTACATTACCAACGTGACCAATGTCTACGTGCGGCCCGGGTTGCGGGGGGCGGGTGTGGGGGCGAGCCTGGTCGAGGCGGCGCTGGCATTCTGCAGGGCCGAGGGGGTCGACTCGGTGATTCTCTGGCCCACGAGCCGGAGTATCGCGCTCTATCGGCGGCACGGGTTCGACTTCCCCACCGACCTGATGGAGGCCGTCCTCGGCGAGCGCGACCTGCACTGACGGCGGCGGGTTACTCGGTCGGCGGGTAGGGCACCGTCCAGTTATCGGGCGGGGGCGGGAGCGGCGGAGGCGTGGGGATGTTCCAGGGGTCCGGTGTGGCCGTTGGCGTGGGGGTCGCGGGGGCGGGAGTGGCCGCCGGGGGAACCGGTGTGGCCGGGACCTCGGACGGCGGCGCCGGGCTGGCCGAGGGTGGCGGGGTGGAAGTGGCAACCGGGTGGGCGGGTGGCAGGTACCCTACGGATGCAGGGGGAGCGACCGGCCGGGGGAGCCGGCGCACCTGGTCCAGCGTGAGCCTGAGGGCTGGGGTTGCTGCTGCGGCCAGGGAAGGAGTCGCTGTGGCGTGGGGGTCGGAATTCGCGGTAGCGTGGGAGTCCGGTGTCGCGCTGTGGGCCTGGGAGTGGGCCAGCTCGGTGGATGTCGCGGTGGCGGTTGGCTCGAGGGGACGCTGCGACGCGCCGGCCATCGTCCCGTGGTAGACGATGGCGCCGGTTGCGACAAGCGCGCCGACCAGGATGAACGTGCCGCTATTCACCAGTCCTCCCCGGTGTGGGGATCGTCATTCCGGGGGGCAGCTTGCGGGGGGAGCAGGGTAACGCGGAAGTGTGCAGGAGGTGACTGTGCGCGGATGGAAACGGCGGACGCCCCTCGTGCGAGGGGCGTCCGGATGAGGATGGTGGGGCGCGGTGCGGGTCAGCGCTTGGTGAACTGCGGCGCCTTGCGGGCCCGCTTGAGGCCGGCCTTCTTGCGCTCCTTCATGCGAGGGTCGCGGGTGAGGAGGTTTTCGGGGCGCTTCAGGGCCGGCTTGATCGCCGGGTCGGAGGCGACGAGCGCGCGGGCGATGCCCATCTGGATGGCCCCGGCCCAACCACTGATGCCACCGCCTTCGCACTTTATCTGGGCGCTGAAGCGCCCTTCGCGCCCGAGGCGGGTGAGTGGCGAGAGGATCTCGGCGCGGTGGGTATCGCGCGTGAAGATCTCCTCGAAGGGCTTGCCGTTGACGACGATCGCGCCGTTTCCGGGATAGAGGCGGACGCGGGCGACAGCGGTCTTGCGGCGGCCGGTGCCATAGAAGTACTGCTGGTCTGCCATGGGTTACTCCTCGCTCGATTCGCTCTTGGCCGTCGAGCGGCGGCGTGCGGGCTTCCTGGGAGCCTCGGGTGTCTCGCTGGTGGGCTCAGCGGGCGCTTCAGCGGTCGCGGTCGCGGCCTTGCGGCGGGTGCGCTTCGGCGCTTCGGCGGCGGGCGCTTCAGCGGCGGGTGGCG
>JBBIVC010000121.1:0-6885 GCA_037439905.1 Thermoflexus sp. | reverse complement strand
CGAGGACGAAGAGTCCATTGCAAGCGCCATCGAACGGGGCCTCATCAAACAGGGGTACGCGGTTGACGTCGCCCGCGACGGGGCCGAGGCGCTCGATAAGGCCACCGTCAACAACTACGACGTCATCTGCCTCGACCTCAACCTGCCGCGGATCGACGGACTGGAGGTCTGTCGGCGTCTGCGCGAAGACCGGTACGGCGGAGGCATCATTATGTTGACTGCCCGGAGCTCCATTAAGGAGCGCATCGAGGGCCTGGACTATGGTGCGGACGACTACCTGGTAAAGCCCTTCGCGTTCAGCGAACTTGCAGCGCGCATCCGCGCCATCGCCCGCCGCGATGGGGGCCTCCGGGAGCCGATCATCAACACCCGCGGCCTGGAACTGGATCCGAACACCAACCGGGCGAAGCGCGAGGGCAAGGAGATCCACCTGACGCCCAAGGAGTTCGCGCTCGTCTACTACCTGGCCCGGAATGAGGGACGCGCGGTGCCCCAGGAAGAGCTCCTCGAACATATCTGGGATGAGCACGCGAACCCGTTCACCCAGACCGTGAAGGTGCACATGAACAACCTGCGCCGCAAGCTCAACGACGGCTTCGAAGAACAGCTCATCGAGACCATCCGCGGAAAGGGTTA
Source organism: Thermoflexus sp. (assembly GCA_037439905.1). Classification (GTDB taxonomy): domain Bacteria; phylum Chloroflexota; class Dehalococcoidia; order Tepidiformales; family Tepidiformaceae; genus Amarobacter. Next base: position 6,249 of record JBBIVC010000121.1, on the reverse strand, counting down.
CGTTCTCTAACGTGCGATTCCCGGCTTTCACCCGGAGCATCCGCTTCCGGCTCACCGTCTGGTACTCAAGCCTGCTGCTCGTCTTCGGCGTGGCGTTCGTGCTCGCCCTCAACATCGCCGTCCGGCTCGACCAGCCCGGGACGATCTACGAAGGGGTCCAGTACAACGACATCGAGTGGCAACCGGTCAGAACCGGCCCCGGCCAGGCGATCACCGGGTTCGTGCCAGTCCTACGTGAAAACGTCACCCTTCGCGAAGCCGAAGACCAGATCTACTCGGAGAACCTGGACCGGCTTCGCTACTGGTCGCTGCTGAGCGTGGTGGGGCTTGCCCTCGCCTCTGGCGTCGGCGGTTATGTCCTGTCGGGGATGATGCTCCGGCCCGTGCGCGACATCACCCAGGCCGCCTCTGAGATCAGCGCGACCAATCTCAGCCGCCGACTGAACTACCAGGGCCCGCGCGATGAGCTGTGGGACCTCGCGCACACGTTCGACTCGATGATCGGGCGGCTGGAGCACTCCTTCGAACGCCAGCGGCAATTCGTGCAGGACGCGTCGCATGAGCTGCGGACGCCGCTGGCGGCAATCCGCACCAACATCGAGGTCGCCGAGATGGACCCGGACGCGACGGCGGCGGAATACCGCGAGCTGCTCGCGACCATCAAGACCCAGACCGAGCGTCTCACGCGCCTCAGTGAAGACCTCCTGCTCCTCACCAACGACGATGGGGCGACCGTGGAGAAGGAGCCCGTTGACCTCGGAGACCTCGCGCTCGATGTCATCCGCCAGCTCGGGCCGCTTGCTGCCAATCGCGGGGTCTCGCTGGTCCCGGTGGTTGCCGGGCCCACCGAGGTCGAGACCAGCCCGGACCTCATCTACCGGTGTGTCCTGAACCTGGTGGACAACGCGATCAAGTACTCGGGCGAAGGCAGCACGGTCACGGTCTCAGTCCGTTCCGCGCCCGGCGAAGGGGTCGTGCAGGTGAGCGACAACGGCGTCGGCATTGCCCCTGAAGACTTGGAGCGGGTCTTCGACCGGTTCTACCGGACGGACAAGGGCAGGAGCCGGCGCGAAGGGGGCACGGGCCTGGGGCTCGCCATCGTGAAACAGCTCGTCGAAGCGCTCGGCGGCAGCGTCGCGGCCGAATCTGAGCCCGGCCGTGGGACAACGTTCACGATCTCGCTGCCGTCCACGGCTCCGACAGTCCCGGGGCGGCCGCGCGTACCCGCTGACCCCGCGTTGACCTTCGAACCGCGACAATCTTGACCCTCGGGAGGGACGCCCGTACGTTCCATCGTGGTGGACCTCTGCGAGGTAAGCCACCGCACGGCAGCTCAGGTACACCTGTGGCCTACTTGATGCTGCCAGGAGGGAACCCGGCTTGACCCAGATTCTCGATCGCGTCGAGGGTCCTCGCGACCTCCGCAGCCTGACCTATGACCAGCTCAACCAGCTCGCCGGGGAGATACGGGAGTTCCTCGTCGAGACGGTCGACTGCATCGGCGGCGGCGGCCACCTTGCGTCCAACCTGGGTGTCGTCGAGCTCTCCATCGCCCTGCACCGGCTGTTCGACTCGCCGAAGGACAAGATCGTCTGGGACGTCAGCCACCAGGTGTATGTCCACAAGATCCTTACCGGGCGCAAGGAGCGGATGAACACCATCCGCCAGTTCGGCGGGATATCCGGTTTCGCCGACCGGCAGGAAAGCGAACACGACGCGTTTGGCGCGGGCCACGCGGGTACGTCCATCTCCGCGGCGGTCGGCATGGCGGCTGCCCGCGACCTCCTGGGCGAAGACTTCTATGCGATCGCCGTCATCGGCGACGGCGCGATGACCGCCGGCATGGCCCTCGAGGCGATGAACCACGCCGGCCACCTTGGCCTGCACAAGCTGCTGGTCATCCTCAACGACAACGCGATGTCGATCTCGCCAAACGTTGGGGCGCTCTCGCGAAACGTCAACAAGCTGCGGGTCGACCCGCTCTACCGCAACGCCAAGCGCGAAATCGGGGAGCTCGTCGAGCACCTGCCGCTCGGGCGCCAGGTATGGCGCGGGGCCAAACGCGTCAAGGCCAGCTTCCGCGACCTCCTGGTGCCCGCCAGCTTCTGGGAGCAGTTCGGCTTCGAGTACTACGGCCCGATCGATGGGCACAACATCCAGGAGATCGAGCTCACCCTCGCGTCGATTAAGAAAGTCGAGGGTAAGCCGGTCCTTCTCCATGTCCTCACGGAGAAAGGCCACGGAATCCCGGAGGCGGAAGCCGACCCGATCAAAAGTCACAGCGGCACGTACTGGCTGAAGAAACCCGCTGCGCCGGGCGCTCCACCAGCGCGGCCGACCTACAGCCAGGTGTTCGCCCAGGCCACCGAGGAGCTCATCGAGGCCGACCCCCGGGTCGTCGCGATTACGGCGGCCATGCTCGAGGGGACCGGGCTGGCCCCGGTGCACGCGAAGCACCCCGATCGCGTGTTCGATGTTGGCATTGCCGAGCAGCACGCGGTTACCTTCGCGGCCGGCCTCGCCACCCGGGGAATCCGCCCGATTGCCGCCATCTACTCCACCTTCCTCCAGCGTGGGTTCGACTCCGTCGTTCACGATGTGGTGGTGCAGAACCTGCCCGTCGTGTTCGCCATCGACCGCGCCGGATTCGTGGGCGATGACGGGAAGACCCACCAGGGATTCATCGACATCAGCTACCTCCGGTGCCTGCCCAACATGGTGGTGAGCGCACCAAAGGATGAGGCCGAGCTGCGCGACCTGCTGTATACCGGCATCCACCACGACGGGCCCTTTGCTGTGCGGTTCCCGCGGGGATCGGGGCCCGGAGCGCCCACCGACCTGCCGATGAAGCAGCTCCCCATTGGCCGCGGCGAGGTGCTCCGTGAAGGCCGCGATGTCGCGCTCCTCGGCTTCGGCGTTTCGGTCGGTGAATGCCTGCGGGCAGCCAACATCCTCGAAGAAGCCGGGATCGACGCCGCAGTCATCAACGCCCGTTATGCCAAGCCGCTGGATGCCGACCTGGTCGTCCGGTACGCCCGCGCGACCGCCGGGGTGATCACCGTCGAGGAAAACGTTCGCGCGGGAGGCTTCGGCGACGCCGTGCTCGAAGCGCTCGCCGATGCGGGGATGGCGGACCGCTGCCTGGCCAATCTCACCATGCCGGACGCCATTGTCGACCATGGCCCCCAGGCCACGTTCCGGCAGATCCACCAGGTCGATGCCGCTGGAATCGCGGCGCGCGTGCGCGACCTCCTCGCCGCGGCAACACCTCCCGGCGAGCGGGACCGCACAGCCGCAGCGGTTGCACCCTGACGTGGCGGGATTCCCTCCTGCGCTGGCCAGGCACCTGCCCGCCATCGAAGACGGGTTGCGCAAGGCGCTTGGGCCCGGCGAGTCCCCAATAGCCGCGGCCGCCCGCTACGTCATGGGCTGGGAAGACCAGCACGGGCGGCCTGCGAGCGCAGGCGGGAAGCGCATCCGGCCGGCCCTCTGCGTCTGCGCGGGCCAACTCTTTGGTGACGCCCAGGCGGCGCTCCCCGGCGCCGTCGCGGTCGAACTCGTGCACAACTTCTCGCTCATCCACGACGAAGTCCAGGACCACGACGCCGAGCGCCACGGACGGCCGACACTCTGGGCGCTACTGGGCGAGGCGCAGGCCATCAACGCGGGGGACTACCTCTACGCTCGTGCCATGCGGGTCCTCCTCGATGGTCCGGGGCAACCGGAGCGGAGGCAGGCAGCGCTTGCGCTCCTTATCGACGCGGTGGAGCGGATGATTGGCGGCCAGTGGGCCGACCTTTCGTTCGAATCACGAGACGACGTGACCGCAAGCGAGTACCTCGCAATGGTCGCGGGGAAGACCGGGGCTCTCCTCGGCGCTCCCCTGGCCATTGGCGCCACGCTCGCGGGCGCTCCCGCCGGGACCGCCCGGGCTCTCGGCGCCTGGGGGGAAGCCGTGGGCCTTGCCTTCCAGATTCACGATGACTACCTGGGCACCTGGGGCAACCCTGACCTGACCGGCAAATCGAACACGAACGACATCGCCCGGAAGAAGAAGACGCTTCCCATCATCCACGCGCTCCAGGGCGCGGCCGGGCCGCTCATCCGGGAGATCTACGCGAAGCCGGCCCTGGCCGAAACGGACATCGCTGCCGTCGTTTCCGCGCTCAACGAAGGCGGGGCCGGGGCCTTCACGCGTGGGGCCGCCGCCCGCCAGGCCGATGCCGCCAACGCGATCTTGGAAACGCTCGACATCGGGCCCGGCCAGAAGGACGAGCTGCGGGAAATCGGTGAGTACCTCATCCGTCGCGATTCGTGAGATTGCCTGTTTCCGGTTGCTCCCCTAGCGTCAGTCCGTGTTCGAAAACGTCGCGCGGGACATCGAAGTGGGCACCCGTTGGCACAGCGTTCCCGCGGTTCGTGCGCGGCTGGGCGAACGGTTCGAGCGCGCGGCGGCTGTCATCCTTTCTCCGGAGCTGCAGGTGGTCCTGCTCTACCGCCTGCAGGCCTGGACGCACGCGAGGCGTATCCCCCTGCTCCCGAACCTGTGCCGCAGGCTGACCATGCTGCTCGCGTCAGTCTCGATCGGGGATTTCGTGACGATCGGACCGGGCCTGCTCCTGAACCATGGGCAGGTCACCATCGACGGCAAGGTCACCATCGGAAGGTTCTGCAACATCGCACCTTATGTCACTATCGGACTCGACACCGGAGGGCCCGGCCCGTCGCTCGTCGGACCGGCGCTGGGCAACTACGTGTTCGTCGGCACGGGCGCGAAGATCCTCGGACCGGTCACCATCGGTGATAACGCCCGCATCGGCGCGAATGCCGTGGTGATGTGTGACGTCCCCGCGAACTCAACCGCCGTGGGCGTGCCAGCGCGCATCATCCCGCACCAGTACCCCCTGGGTCCCGCAGCCAAATCCGCGACCGCCCGCGACGCTTAGTTGCCGGGCAGCAGGGTTTCGCCCATCAGGTACTCGTCGATGCCCCGCGCGGCTGCCCGGCCCTCGGCGATCGCCCAGACGATGAGCGACTGACCGCGGGTCATGTCGCCGGCGGTGAACACGCCGGGCACCGAGGTCATCTTGTTCTCGTCGGCTTTCACGTTGCCGCGCTCGGTGAGTTCGAGTCCCAGCTGTTCGACCATCCCGGTCTTTTGCGGGCCGAGGAAGCCCATTGCCAGGAGGAGCAGGTCGACCGGCTCTTCGAACTCGGTACCCGGGATCTCCTTCATCACCTGGCGGCCATTCTCGTTCACGAACTCCACGCGCACGCCATGCAGGGTCGTCAGCCGGCCGTCGCGCCCGGAGAGCCGCTTGGTCAGGATCGAGTAGTCGCGCACGCCACCCTCTTCGTGGGCGGACGAAACGCGGTAGATATTTGGCCACGTCGGCCACGGGTTTTCCGGCGGGCGCGATGAAGGCGGCTTTGGCAACAGTTCGTACTGGAGCACCTCAGTGGCGCCCTGGCGCAGCGCCGTCCCCAGGCAGTCGGCCCCGGTATCTCCACCGCCGAGGATGATGACGCGCTTGCCGCGGGCCGAGATGAACCGGTCTTCCGGGATCTCGTCTCCGGCATTGCGACGATTCTGCAGGGGCAGGTACTCCATGGCGAGATGGATTCCGGCGAGTTCCCTCCCCGGCACGTCCAGGTCGCGGGCGATGGTTGCGCCACCGGCCAGGCAAACGGCGTCGAACTGCGTGACGAGCTCGCGGGCGTCGATGTCCACGCCGATATTCGTGCGCGGCCGGAATTCCACTCCTTCGGCTTCCATCTGGGCCAGGCGCCGATCGATGAACCGCTTCTCCATCTTGAAGTCGGGGATGCCGTAGCGCAGCAATCCGCCGATGCGATCGTCGCGTTCGAACACCGTGACGGCATGCCCTGCCCTGGCGAGCTGTTGCGCGCACGCGAGCCCGGCGGGGCCGGAGCCCACGACTGCCACAGACTTGCCCGTTTTGACGTGCGCCGGTTCCGGAACGATCCAGCCCTCGCTCCAGGCGCGCTCGATGATCGTGAGCCACTCGGCGGCCTGGACATAGCCGTCCTCGCCGACGGTCGCCCCGAACATGGCGAACTCGGCCGGGTTCCAGCCGCAGACGATATTCAAGCCCGCCCGGCCGCTCGAGATGTGATCGACGGTCGCCAGCGCCTTTGCGGCGTAAACAGGATGCACGAGCGGCACATGAACGGTCATGAAGAGGCCGATGCGCTGCGTCACCGCCGCAAGCCCGGCCGCCCAGGTGA
>JBBIVC010000120.1:0-6905 GCA_037439905.1 Thermoflexus sp. | reverse complement strand
GCCGGCGATGTTCATCTTCACGAAGGCGCAGTCGCTCTGCGTGGTGATCTCGGGAGAGTAGGGGGATTCGCGGAAGAGCGTCAGCATGTTGAGGTTCTCGCAGAGGACGACGGCGGTAAGGCGGTCGAAGCCCTTCGTGCGGGCGTGTTCGACCAGGCGGTCGAGGAGGATGACGCCGATACCCTTGCCCTGCCAGGAGTCCTCGACCACGAAGGCGACCTCGGCGGAATAGCGGGACTCGGCTTCGTAGCGGCCGACCGCATGGATGTCGTCGGAATCGAGGGGGCTGATGACGAATGCGCAGCGCTTCTTGAAGTCAACCGTGCAGAGGTGCTCGGCGAACTGCTGGGAGAGGCGCTTCATGGGCGTGAAGAAGCGCAGGCGAGTGGTGTTCATCGAGAGGCGCGAGTGGAACTCCATCAGGCGCGGAGCATCGTCCGGCCGAATGGGCCGGACCCGGACCGCTGTGCCATCACGGAGGGTGGCTACTCGTTCCGCCGGCATGATGATCGCCATGCAATGAGTATCGCGCAGACACAGCGGGAACGGCGTCCCCCGATAGGAGGAGATTGCGGATACCAATCGGCCGTTCGCGTTACGGCTATCGAACGGTGTTCGGTTCAGAGCTTGCGCGCGAGGTAGTCGAGGATGACGTTGAAGCGGTCAACGCGGTGGCTGGGCCGCCCCGCGCGCGAGAGCTCGTGGTCTTCGTCGGGGAAGCGGACGAATTCAACGTCCTTTCGGCGCTGCTTGAGGACGACAAAGAGCTGTTCGGCCTGTGAGATGGGGCAGCGCAGGTCGTTCTCGGAGTGGAGAATCAGGACGGGTGTCTCGATATATTTCGCGTAGGTCAGGGGCGACTGGCGGAGGACGGCTTCGAGGTCGTCCTGGATAGTGGCGTTTTCGCCGAGGTACTGGCGGTTGAAGGTTCCGCCGATATCGCTGGCGCCCTGCATGGAGTACCAGTCGTTGACGGCGCGCTCGCTGATGGCCGCCTTGAAGCGGTGGTCGTGGCCGATGATCCAGGAGGTCATGAAGCCGCCATAGCTGCCGCCCATCACGCCGAGGCGGGAGCGGTCGGCCCAGGGCATGCGTTCGAGGGCGGCCTCGAAAGCGGCCATGACGTCGCGGTAGTCGGGGCCACCCAGGTCGCCCACGAGGGCGCGGGCAAACGCGGTGTCCTGGCCGGAGGAGCCGCGCGGGTTGCAGAAGACCACGCCGTAACCCGCACCGGCGTAGACCTGGAACTCGTCGAAGAACGTCTCGCCGTACTGGCCGAAGGGCCCGCCGTGGATGTTGAGGACGACCGGATAGGCCTGGCCTGCCTGGAAAGCGGCTGGCTTCATGACCCAGCAATCGACCTCGACGCCGGGGCCGGTAGCAACCGTGAAGCGTTCGGCCACCTGGAGGGAGACTTCGGCCAGCCAGCCGGAGTTGAAGCGGGTCAGCTGGCGCCGCTCGCCAGTCGCGAGATCGATGGCGAAGAGCTCCGCCGGTTGGGCCTGGGTGGTCGCGACGACTGCGGCGGTCCGGCCGGCGGCATCGACCGAGTACCAGCCGGCCATGCCTGCCACGGGGCCGATCCACTGGCCACCGGTTTCGCTGCCACCCATCCAGAGGTTGGAGGAGCCGCGATCCTGGGCGATGGTGAGGAGGCGGCCGCCGGGCAGCCATGCTGGCTGTGCCACCGCACCCGGGAGCGAGCCGGCGCCCATTTGCCTGTCGAGGCCGCCGGAAGCGTCCCTGAGCCCGGAGCCATCGGCCGCGACGAGACGCAGGCGTTCGTTCCAGGGCCACATCGGATGGTGGAGGTGGGCGACCCATCGGCCATCGGGCGACCACGATGGCGCGCTGCAGGCGCCCTGCGTTGGGGTCAGCTGGCGGAGATCGGAGCCATCCGCGGCGACGGTCCAGACGTCGGATTGGGTGTCGTACTCGCGCTCCTCGTGGCGGGCGGAGATGAACGCCAAGCGCGAGCCGTCCGGCGACCAGGCGGGCTGGGTATCGTCCCAGTCGCCATCGGTGACCTGGCGAGGCTCGCCAGCGGAGCGGTCGATGACGAACAGGTGGCGGCGCTGGTCGTAGGTGAAGCCCTGCCCGTTGACGCGGTACTTGATGGAGGAGATGCGGCGGTAGGGCCTGGCTTTCTTCGGATCGGGGTCGGGCGGGGCGCCGGTTTTCGCGCTGAAGGCGATGCGCCGGGAGTCTGGCGCCCAGGTGGGAACGCCGGCGCCGAGCGGGAGCTTTGTCAGGAGGCGGGATTCGCCACCGTCGGCAGGCATGACCGCGAGCTGGGGGCGATCTTCGCCGCGCTCGGAGAGGAACGCGAGCCAGCGGCCATCGGGCGACCAGCGGGGCGAGGAGTCGCGTTTGGCGCCGGCAGTGAACTGGCGCGGTTCGCCCCCGGCGGCATCGACCACCCAGATGGCGGAGGTGTAGGCATCGGTTTCGCGGTCCATCCGGGTGACGGTTACGGCGACCCGGGAGCCATCGGGGGAGATGTCGCACTCGCCAAGCCAGGCGATGGCGTAGAGGTCGTCGGGAGTCATAGGGCGCATGGTGGCCTCGAACAGGGGTGTGGACGGCATTCTAGCCATGCGGAGCCGCGACGATGACCGTCGAGGGCGGTCGACAGGGGCCGGGCAGCGGGACAGAATGCGGCCATGAAGGACTATCGCGACATCCTGACCATCAAGCGCGAGCGGCACGGCATCATCCAGCTGAACCGGCCGGAGAAGATGAATGCGCTGAGTCACAACCTGCGCGCCGAGTTGTTCGACGCCCTGAAGGACTTCGAGATGGACCCGGAGGTGAAGGTGATCATCATCCGGGGGTCGGGACGGGCATTCAGCGCGGGGTACGACCTTTCGGGCATATCGCAGGCGAGCGACGACCGCGACTACGTGGAGAAGCGGAGCGGCCTGCCGAATGTGGGGCCGATCCACCCGGGGCAGGGGCAGTGGCCGCAGCACCTGCTCAGCGGGTACTGGCAGATATGGGAATGCACGAAGCCGGTCATCTCGCAGGTGCACGGCTATTGCCTGGCCGGCGGGACGGAGCTGGCGACGATGTGCGACCTGATGTTCGTGGCAGAGGACGCGATCATCGGTTATCCGCCGGTGCGGGCGATGACGCCGGTGGACATCCTCTACCACCCGTGGCAGATGCACCAGAAGAAGGTGCGCGAGCTGCTCTACACGGGCGACAGCGTCACCGGGCGGGAGGCGGTGGAGATTGGCTGGGCCAACCGGGCAGTGCCGATTGAACGGCTGTGCGAAGTGACCGAGGCGTTTGCCGAGCGTATCGCCAACATCGACAGCCCCATGCTGCAGATGACCAAGCGGCAGGTGAACCGCGCCTACGAAATCATGGGCATGCGGACGGCGATGCAGGTCGGGGCCGACATCCAGGAACTCGGGCGGGTTCGCCCGGGGGGCGCCGAATTCGGCCGGATCGCCCGTGAGAAGGGCCTGAAGGCGGCGCTGGACTGGCGGGATGGGCCGTTCGGGGACTATGCGAGCGCGCCAGCCGGCGCAGCAAAGCCATCGGGGGCAGCGTGGTAGAGGAGGCGGTGGCCGCCATACTCAACGCGGAGCGAGCAGCGAAACCGGGTCACGTCCTCCGTGGACGACGCGAATCACTTCGACATGGGTAACATGAACCTGGTACAGAATGGCCCATCCGCGATACACGGCTCGACGAACCCCCAGGCCAGATATTCCGGGCTGGACAGGGTGCGCGTAGGGGAACTCGCCGAGGCGCAGGCAGTAGGCGATGAGACCCTCGACCATTCGCGTTGCCGCCTCCTGGCTGCGCTCCGCGAGGAAGTCCCACGCCTGTTCGACGTCGGTGAGCGACAGGTCCGAGAAGACGACGTGCCGCGTCACTCCGGAGCGGGAGGCCGTTGGCGCCGCTCGCGGGCACGCGAGATTATCCCGGCGGCGAGTTGACTGGCTTCCCCGGCGTTCCGGATCACGGCCACGGGCCCGCGGGCCAGGCTCTCACGTCCTTCGTCGACAAGCCGCTGGAGCTCTCCGGCCCGGGCAGGGTCGGTCCATTCCTGGTCCTCCCACAGGTGCTGGACTGCATAGTCCAGTGCCTCGGCGGCCGACGCGAAACTCCCTCGCTTGACGAGGGCGTCCAGGATGTCCTGCGTGGCGGGTGAGATCTCGACCTGCATGGCGGGATCCTAGCACATGAACCATCGGGACTTAGAATCAGCAGCCATGGCAACCGTGCTCAGCGAACTGAAAGCGCGATTCAACGCGCAGGCCCTGCACCGGGCGCTGGGGCTTGAACTGGACGAGGCGCGGAACGGGTTTGCCCGCATTGTCCTGACGACGACAGAGTCCACGCTTTCGGGCGTGGGCGGGAGCGTGCACGGAGGGGTGCTCGCGGCGATGGTGGATATCGCCATGCTGCAGGCGCTCATCGCCAGCCTCGAGCCGAACGACATCCCCAACGGGACGGTGGACCTGGACATCACCTACCTGCGGCAGGCGAAAGGCGAGCGAATTACCGCCGAGGCGACGTTCCTGCGGAAGGGCCGGACGCTCGCGGTGGCGGAGGTAGAGATCCTCGACCCCGAAGGCCGGCTATGCGCCAAAGGGCGGACCATCTACGCGCTCAAGCAGCGCAGCGGTTAGCCCTCGAGGCGGTCGAAGGCAGCGTTGACGCGTTCGAGCAGACGGTTGGCCAGGCGAATGCCCAGGGCAATGTCCTCGACGCCAGGGATGCTGGTCTGCTGGATCGCATGGATGATGCGGCCGGTGCGGAAGCAGATCGTCGTGTCGACGAAGGTACTGGAGCCATCGTTCTGCTGACGGACGAAGAAGCCGGTGGCGCCATCGGCAATCTTCGGTACGAGGAACGGCTCGAGCTGGATGGAATCGTTGATCGGCAGGCCGCAGGCGAACTGTTCGAGCGACTTCTGGGCGGCGGCCGCATCGGTGTAGAGGGTGGAGACGTTCGTGAGGGCGAGCACCGGCCCGAGGCCGGCGGGCGCGAACGAGGCAACGTGGTTGGTGAGGCGGCCCTGGGCTTCGAGCTGGGCCTGCTTGGCCTCCGGGTCGTTGGTCTCGAAGAATTCGGCCCAGACCGCATTATCGAACGAGGGTGTTTCGAGTTCCTGGGATTCGAAGCCGGGAGGCAGATCGGTCTCGCGGAGCGCCATGGCGGCCAGGTCGTAGTCGCCGTCCCCAAACGACTCAGGATAGGAGCGTTCGCTGCCGCAGGCGGCAAGGAGGAGAGCCGCGGCAAGGGATGCGAGGGCGGGAATGCGCCACGGGGGCATCGCAGGTGTCCTTGGGGCGGGATTGCCATATCGTACGGCACCAGCGGCACGCGATGCGTGCCTCGCGACTGACACGAAGGGGAGACACGATGGCGCTTTCGACCGAGGACCAGCTGGCGATCCAGCAACTCTATGCGCGGTATAACCACGCGATCGATTCGGGTGACGGTGCGGGCTGGGCGGCCTGCTTCACGAGCGATGGGGTCTTCAGCTCGGCGACCGGGACCTTCACCGGGACGGAACAGCTTGCCGCGTTTGGGGCGGCATTCGCGCAGCGCCTGAAGGCGCGTCACTGGACAAACAACCTGGTGGTCGATGGTGATGGGGCGACAGCGAAGGGGTCGTGCTACCTGATGTTGCTGCGGCTGACGCCGGGGGAACAGCCGCCCGCAACAATCCTGACGACCGCGATCTATCGCGACGAGCTGGTGAAGGGCGCGAACGGCTGGCAGTTCACGAAACGGACTGTCGTTGGCGACGCATAGCGGCCGCGGGTGAAGTCGTTCCTGTTTCTTGCCATCCTGGCGTTCTTTGCCATCACCGTGGTGATGGCGGTGTTCTTCCGTGACCAGAAGGCCAGGGACCGGCTGCGGTTCATCCGGAACGTCGCCTATGGCTACATCATCGCGATCGTGCTGCTGGCGGCGTACCGGATGTGGGTGGCGTGATGCGGGTATTGATTGCGCCGCAGGAATTCAAGGGCAGCCTCGCAGCGGACGAGGCTGCCGCCGCGATCGCGGCCGGGATCCGCCGGGTACAGCGGGAGTGGACGCTGGATGTGCTGCCGCTTTCCGATGGCGGTCCCGGATTGCTCGACGCGATGCGGCGGGCAGTGAAGGCCGACACGCTCGCCGTCGTCGCCCACGATGCGCTGGGGAGGAGGGTGCTCGCGCGCTACCTTCGCACCAGGGCTTCGGGCGACATCATCGTCGAGGCGGCGCAGGCGAATGGGCTGCTGCACATCAGGCCGGAGGAGCGGGACGCGCTCCGGGCCGACAGCTTTGGCGTAGGGGAGATCATCATGGATGCCGCGCGAGAGCGGCCCCGGCGGATGATCATCGGCGTTGGCGGGAGCGCGACGACCGATGGGGGCGCCGGGGCGGCGCGGGCGATGGGCGCCCAATTCCGCGACATGGCGGGGCGGGAGTTGCCGCCGGGTGGGGCAGCGCTGGCGAACCTCGAGCACATCAGCTGGGAGCGGCCGGGCTGGGCAGACGGGGTCGAGTTCGTGGTCGCGTGCGATGTGACCAATCCGCTGTGCGGGTCGAACGGCGCGGCGCGGGTGTACGGTCCGCAGAAAGGGGCCTCGCCGGGTGAAGTGGAGCTGCTCGATGAGGCGCTGTACCGCTACGCGATGGTGGTCCGGCGGCACTTCGGGATCGACCTTGCCGGCATGCCCGGCGCGGGCGCTGCCGGGGGCCTCGCCGGGGGCCTGGTAGCCTTCCTTGGGGCGCGGCTGGCGAGCGGCTTCGACCTGGTTGCCGAGGCGACGGGCCTGCGAGAACGCCTGGCCTCGGCCGATGTGGTGGTGACTGGTGAAGGGCGGTTCGATTCGCAGTCGGTACAGGGGAAAGTGACCGGGCGGCTCATGGAGCTCGCCACGAGCGAAGGC
>JBBIVC010000119.1:0-6965 GCA_037439905.1 Thermoflexus sp. | reverse complement strand
CCGAGGCCTACATCAGCCCCCGCACGAAAGCCGCCAGCCGCGATGCCCTGAACGCCTCGGCGCTCCTCCACCACCGCTCCCACGTCACGAAGGACGACCTGCACGCGCTCCGGTTTGTGCTCACCATCATCCCCGGCAACGACCGGGCCGTCACCGGCGCCTCGCAGGACATCTTCGCCGAGGCCATCCAGTCCACCTTCCAGGCCTACTCCACCGCCGACCTCCAAATGGTGCAGGACCTGACCACGATCGCCCAGACCTACACCCTGTTCGCCCACGGTGTGCCGCTCGAATCCCAGCAACAGCACGGCCGCCTCATGCGCCTCTTCCTTTCCCTCATCGGCAAATCGAGCTGGCACGACGTCGGCTACGAAACCTTTGTCGATGCGCTCCAGGGCAAGCAGATCACCAACCCCCGCGTCAACGCCCTGCGCGAGGAGATCCTCGAAGACATCCTGGAGCACGCTGGCAATGGAAGCTGACGGGAACCGCAGCCCGATGGACCGTCTGCTCCATCCGGAGGAGGACCTGGAGGAACTCTACCGTTCCTGGGAGATCCTCGACCTGGTCGGCGAAACCGTCGCTGCCATGCCGCCCTCCTGGCTCGTGGTGTTGAACCTGGCCCGCAACCTCCTCGATGGCAAGGCGCTGCCGGGGATCGAGATGCCCCCGGACCTCGCGCGCCTCGTGGGCACCCCCCGCGATAACACATCCGTCGTCGTCCGGCATGAACGCCGGCAGCGGATGGTCAACCCGCTCGGCAGCGATACTCGCGTGCAACCCCTCCGCGCGCTGACCGACTTCCCAAACGTCACTCTCCCCGACATGATGCTGCGCGACGTCGCGCCAGCGCTGTTCGACTACCAGCTGCTGAGCGGCGGCATCCATGGCGTGTACACCACCGGCCTGACGCCCGCGATCGAGGAGTACGACGAAATCGTCGAAGAGCGCATCCCCGCGCCCGGGCCCGGGCGCAAGAAGCGCCAGAAGGTCTACGCGCTGCTCGATGTCTCCAACTCGATGCGCGATGACAACCGCATCCTCTTCGCCAAGGCGCTGCTCCTCGCCTACCTGGTGACTGCCCACCGCGAGGGGGCCGAGATCTACTTCCGCACCTTTGGCAATACGGTCCACGCGCGGAGCGACTGCACCACCCCGGGGGATTTCGCGCAGCTGGCCCGGCGGATCCTCGCCGTCACCCCTGAAGGCTCCACCGATATCAAGCACGCCATGGATACGGCCATATTCGACATCCGGGCGCTCGATGGCTTCAACCGCGTCGAGCGCCTCGGAGAGACACCACCCACCGAGCTGTTGCTCATCTCCGATTGCGAGTCCTACTCCATCCCCGTCATCCCGAAGGCGATCAAGCTGCATACCGTGCACCTCAAGGGCGCGCGCATGATGAAAATCCACGCAGAGGGCTTCGAGCGCATCCGCGCCGAGAGCCGCACCTTCCACGAAATCGACACCACCGCACTGGTCCTCCCCGAGACCACCCGCGAGCGCTGGCTGCTCCGCTTCGACGGGCGGGCCCTCGACGACGCTCGCGTCGATGCCGGCACCGAAGGCGCGCAGCACCGGCCGGGCGCGGCTCACCGCCAGGCCGTCCGCGAGGCCTACCGCAGGATGACCGGAGAAACGAAGGAGCGGCGCCCCGCGCGGCTCCAGCCCGGGCGCGTGCTCTCCCCGTCGAAGCCCGGGTTCGGGGCGCTCCTGCGTGCGCTCTGGCGGCTGCTGCGCCACCCGTGGCCCCACCGTCGCGGCCTGGCCGCCCCGGCCCAGTCCCTCGCCCCTGCCGCCCCATTCGGCCTGCAATTCCGCGTGCGGAAGTAGCCGCTCAGGCTTCCGGACGAGCCAGCACGGCTACCAGCTCCTCGGCGCCATGGATGCCGCGGACGATGATCTTCTCCACGTCCGCCGTGCGGCTCGCCCCGGTCAGGATGAGCGCGTCACCGCCGACGAGCTGCGCCAGGCCCGCTGGATGCTCGACCACCGTCGCCGGGTCAACACGCACAACCACCCGGCTCGCCGCCAGCAAAGGACGCCGCGCCGCGGCCTCACCGGTGAGCAGGATGCTCCCCGTGCCCGCGACCGCGGCAGTCGCGTCGAGCACCCGGTCGCCGTCGCGAGGCTCGTACCGATCCACCACCGTCACGCCGAGTTGATTGGCGCGGTAGGCGAACCGCCCGGCGAGGGTTGGTGGGAGCACCTCAGTAGGGGCAATCACCGGGGCCTCCGCCCGGCTCGGCGCGGCCTGGTGCAGCAGGTCCACGTCGTGCGGCGCAGCCGGGTCTGGCAGCAGGCGCGGGTCATCGCGGTGCTTGCCCGGTGGCCGCACCAGCCTGCCGAACGAATGGAGGCCGAGCCGCGCCATGGCAGAGGCCGCCCGCGCCCGCGTCGCGCCGGTCATCGCGGCGGCCCACGCTCTCCAGGCGAGACGCTCCGCCCGTCCTGCCACCTGGCCCCTCGCCACCGCGTCAGCGCGGAGGTCCAGCAGCATGCGGTGCAGAGGGATGCCCACCGGGCACACTTCGGTGCAGCGCGCGCACAGGCTCGAAGCGAAGGGCAGGTCGGCGTAGCGGCCATCGCGCCAGAGCAGCGGCGAGACGACCGCCCCGATTGGTCCCATGTACGGCGACCCGTACGAAAGCCCTCCCGCCGAACGGTACACCGGGCAGCCGTTCATGCAGGCGCCGCAGCGGATGCACTTCAGCACCTCGCGGTACCGCGTGTCGGCAAGGATGCGTGAACGCCCGTGGTCGACGAAGACCACGTGGCGCTCCTGGCCGGGCGCCGGATCGGCGAGGAAGTGCGAGAAAGCCGTGAGCGGTTGGGCCGTGGCGCTCGGCGCCAGCACCTGGAGCATCGCCAGCGCCCCCGCCTCATCGGCAACTACTTTTTCGAGGCCGGTGATCACGATGTGCAGCTTCGGGTGGCTGGCCCCGAGCGAAACGTTGCCCTCGTTTTCAACGATCACGACGCGCCCGCTGCTCGCAATCACCGCGTTGGCCCCGGTGATGCCCGCGTCGCAATCACGGAAGAACTCGCCCACCACGTCCCGCACGTGGCGCGAGAGCCGCGAAGGGTCGTCATCCGGAAGCTCGGCTCCCGTCCGGAGGAGCAGTTCGCGGATGCGCGCGCGGTTCAGGTGGAGGGCCGGCGCCGTGATGTGGCTCGGGCCGCGTCCTTCGATATCGACGATGTACTCGCCGATGTCGGTTTCAAGCACGTCGATGCCCGCGGCGCGAAGGGCATGCGTCAGCCCCACTTCCTCGCCGACCATGGTCTTCGATTTCGCCACCCGCTTGGCGTCGCCCAGGAGCCTTCGGACCGTCCCGATGGCCTCAGCCGGCGTCGCCGCCCGGTGATAGCCGATGCCACGGCGCGCGAATTGCTCGCGCACCTGCGCGTGGAGCTCCTCCAGGTGGTCGATCGCGTAGGCACGGGCCGATGCGGCACGGACCCGCGCATCCGCCGGGCCGCGGGCGAGCATTGCCGCCGAATCGGCCATCAGCTTCCGCATGATGGGCGTGACCGTGGCAGCGGGCCGCTGCTCGCGGATCTCCCTCGCGGCCCGTTCCCGGTACTGGCTCACCCCAGCGCCCTCACAAGGATCTCCGGCAACGACCATCCCTCGACCTGCACGCCCATGCCCTCGGCGCCCGACTGGATGTGGACCAGGCACGAGACATCCGTCGAGACAACCACCCGCGCGCCCGTCAGCCCCACATCCTCCAGCTTCGCCGTGAGCATCGCCACCGAGACCTCCGGCTGCTTCACCGCGAAGGTCCCACCAAAGCCGCAGCACTCCTCTTCGAACGAAAGGCGCCGCACCTCCAGGCCCTCGATGCTCCCGAGCAGCCGCACCACTGCCGCCGAGCTGCCGAGCTCGCGGCGCGTGTGACACGAATCGTGGTAGGCCACCACGCCTTCGAGCCGCAGCCCCAGCCGCCCCAGGCTCGGGTGCGCAGCGACATAGCTGGCGAAATCGACGAACCGCCCGGCAATTCGGAGCGCGCCCTGCGCGCGCTCGCCCTCGAACAGCCCGGGGAGGTAGTGCCGCACCATGCTCGTGCACGAACCCGAGGTGGTAACCACCGTCGCGTGGGGCTGCCCGGCACGGAGCAGCTCGCGCCCCGCCGCCTTCGCCTCCGCGCGGAACCCGCTGTTGAACGCGGGCTGGCCGCAACACCGGCCGTCGAGCAGCGTCACCTCATCCCCGAGCGCTTCCAGCACCGTCCGCGCGTTCGCCGCGTCCTGCGGACGGATCGTCGCCATGTAGCAGGGGTCGAAGAGCGCGATGCGGGCCACGGGTGGCATTGTAGTCGGTTGCGAGCAGCGCGCCTGCTTACCTGATAGACTCCTGCTCACAAATACAAAGGAGGCTACTGATCATGGACCAGGTCACCATCGAAATCCGCGACAACGGGCCCTATATCGTGCGCGGCGGCGCGGTCCTCAAGGATAGCGAGGGCAACACATTCGAGGCGAAGGAAACCGTGTTCCTCTGCCGCTGCGGACAGTCGGCGAAAAAGCCGTTCTGCGACGCGACCCATCGCACCTGCGGATTCGAATCGGCGCCCCGCGCGGGGGCCTGAACGCCCACGCCCCGCTCACACGGTGAGGCCCCGGGCAGTTGCCCGGGGCCTCGGCGCAGGGAAGGAGACGATCGGGACGCTAATCGCCGCTCGAAAGGACGGCGCCGAACTCGAACGCAGGAGCCTCGCGGCCAGCTGGCTTCCCGGCCGCCGGGTGCGCCGGCCCTTCCACCGAGATCCGGGGCATCCATTCCAGCCACGAAGGCAGGTACCAGTTGCGGGAGCCGAGCAGCTCCATGCTCGCCGGCACCAGGACCGAGCGGACGACCGTGGCATCCAGGAATACCGCGACAGCGAGACCGAAACCGACCTGCTGGAGCGCAATCATCTCGCCCAGGGCGAAGCCGCTGAACACCGCCATCATGATCGCTGCCGCTCCCGTGATGATGTGCGCGGTCGAGCGCAGGCCATAGGCCACGGCGCCCGCGTTGTCGCCCGTGTGGAGGAAGCGCTCCTGGATCCTGCTCAGGAGGAAGACGTGGTAGTCCATCGATAGCCCGAAGAGCACCGCGAACAGGAAGACCGGCAGGAACGCCTCGACCTGGTCGGCCTGGTGGAAGCCGAGCAGCTCCGCGCCCACGCCCTCCTGGAACACGAGGACCACCAGGCCGTACGCCGCGCCGACGCTCAGCAGGTTCATGATGATCGCCTTCACCGGGATCACGATCGACCGGAACACCATGGCCAGCAGGACGAAGCTCAGCGTGAGCACGAATGCAATCACGATCGGCAGGTACTGGTTCATCGTGTCGATGTAATCGACGTTCGAGGCCGTCCCGCCACCGACGTGGACTTCGGCGCCCGTGTTGGCGAACGCCGCCGGGATGTACTCCGCGCGCAGGCGGCGGAGGGCGTCCATCGCCCGCTCGCTGCTCGCATCGCCGTTCAGCAGGATGGTGAAGTAGCCGTACTGGCCGCCCTCAACCGTCGTCAGCGTGGACATGCTGGCGAAGTCCGCGTCCTCGGCGATAGCCTTCCGCAGGTTTGCCACCGCCAGCGACACCTCGGGCGAATCGGCGTTCCCCTCGACCACCACCTCGGCCGGGTCGATCAGCCCCGCCGAGAACTCGTCGTTCAGGATGTTAAAGGCCTGGACCGACTGCAGGTGCTGGGGGAACGTGCTCAGGCCGAGCGAGCCGATGTTGATCCGCGCGTACGGGACCGCCATCGCCACCAGCAGGGCCACCGACGTGCTCGCCGCAATCCAGGGGTGACGCATCACCAGCATCGTCGTCTTGCCGAAGAACCCCGAGTCGATGGGCTGCTCGGCCTTCGCTTTCCGTCCCGGCAGCCGGAGCCAGTTGATCCGGTCGCCCAGCAGGCTGAGCACGGCCGGCAGCAGGGTCAGCGCCACCGCGACGGCGGCGACCACCACCGTGATCGCGCCAATCGCCATGCCCGCAAACATGCTCGCCGGGACAATGACCAGCCCGGCCAGCGCGATGATGACGGTGATCCCCGAGAAGAGCACCGCCCTGCTCGCCGTGTTGCCCGAGGCCACCACGGCATCCACCTTCTCGCGGCCGGCCGCGCGCTCCTCCCGGAAGCGCTCGACGATGAAGAGCGTGTAATCGATGCCGACCGCAAGGCCGATCATCGTAATCATGTTGATGGTCGAGCTATCGATGCCGATGAACTGGCTGATGATGGCGGTCAGGCCCATCGAGATGAGAATCCCCAGCAGGGCCAGCACAATCGGCACGCCCGCCGCCACCACCGCCCCGAAGACGATGACCAGCACGAGGAGCGCGATCGGCAGGCCGATGCCCTCGCCCCGTGCGAGGTCCTTTTCAAACTGGTGGTTGGCATCGTGCCAGATCGACCCATCACCCGCCGTGAGCACCGTGAAACCCCGTTCGCCGTTCCGTTCGGCGAGCAGTTCCGAAAGGGGGGCGACGGTGTCGGTCGCCTTCACGATGTCGCCCACCAGCGTCGCAGGCAGGATCGTCGTGTGGCGGTCGGCCGAGACGAACGCCTCCTCACCCGTCTCATAGACGTTGGTGACGTTTGCGACGGCCTCGTCGAGCGTCCGGATTTCGGCGGTCAGCTCCTCGACGAAGGCCCGGAATTCGGGGTCGTCGACGGTGAGCGACGGCGACTGCACCACGATGGTCTCGGCCGCCGGCGACTGGCCCAGGATGCGCTCCTCGAGCAGGTCGGCGGCTTTCTGCGATTCCGAGCCCCGGATCTCCCAGCTCGGCGTGATCTTCAGCTGGCTGGCCGCGCCCAGCCCGGCCACGATGATGACGAGCCAGATGCCAAGCGTGAGCCACGGGTGGTTCGCGCTCCGGCGCGCAAGGCGGTCCGGCGAAAGGAAACTACCCAACGTAAATCCTCCCTGCGGCGGGGGTGAGATCGCCCGCC
>JBBIVC010000118.1:2668-6974 GCA_037439905.1 Thermoflexus sp. | reverse complement strand
TCGATACACGCTGGCGGCCGACGAGCGGACGATGGCGAGCGTCAGATGGACCCACGAGAAGCGCGACCGGGACGGAGCGATCATGCTGGCACCGCCCGGCCATTGCGCCCGGCGGCGCCAGGCTCCAGCACCCACTCGAGGACGGCCCGGAGCCGGCGCTCATCAGGGATGGGCGTGAGCCGGCCGTTGAGCGCCACGCTGATTTCGCCGGTCTCCTCCGAGACGACCACGCTCAGGGCGTCGGTCTGCTCGGTGATGCCGATGGCGGCGCGGTGGCGCGTGCCAAGATGGCGCTCGTCGGGGTCGTTCGCCAGGGGCAACACACAGCTGGCCGCCACCACGCGCCCGTCGCGAAGAACGACGGCCATATCGTGCAGCGGCGAATTGGGATAGAAGATGCCGCCGAGGAGCTCGGGCGAGACCTTCGCATCGACCGGGATGCCGGTTTCGATGACATCCTGGAGCCCGGTTTCCCGTTCGAGGACAAAAATGCCGCCATGGCGCTCAGCCGACATGCGGGCGGCGGCGCGCACCACCGAATCGATGAGCTCGTTGTGCTTCCCTTCGGTGAGCCAGCCCTGGAGACCGGTGCGGCCGAGGCGGTCAAGCGCCCGGCGAATCTCCGGCTGGAGGATGATGACCGCGCCCACCACCAGCGCGGTGGCCGAATTCGCGACCAGGAAGTTCACCACGGTCAGATCGAACAGCCGCCCGAAGACGACGAACACGAGGAACAGGGCGAGCGCGCCGCGCAGCTGGGTCAGGCCGCGCGTGCCGCTCAGGACGCGCAGCGTCGCAAAGATGACGAGCGCGATCAGGAAGATGTCGATCGCGCTCCAGACATCAAACTGGGCGAGGACGTCCCGGAAGTGTTCGCTGTCGAGCATGAGTGGCGCGGCAAAGCCCCTGGTGGTACCACCCATGATACGACGTGCGCGAGGAATTCCGGGTTAGGCTTCGACCTGGCCGGGGACCCCGGGGAGGAACGCCACCACCGCCGCCTGGGCCCAAACGCGGTTCTCTGCCTGGTCGAAGATGATCGATGCCGGGCTCTCCATCATTTCATCGGTGATTTCGTCGCCGCGGTGGGCGGGAAGGTCATGCATGACGAACGCGCCAGGAGCGGCATGCTCCATGAGCTCGCGGTTGAGCTGGTAACCGGCGAAATCGATGCGACGGCGCTCCGACTCGCGCTCCTGGCCCATTGACGTCCAGACGTCGGTGTACACGGCCCCGGCGCCCTGGACCGCCTCGACGGGGTCGTGCACGAGCGTGAGCCTGCCACCGCTCGCAGCGGCCCGCGCGCTGGATTCGGAGATGACGTACTCGGGCAGCGTGTAGCGCCGGGGCGACGCGATCCGCACATCCATGCCGAGGGCGGTGGCGGTGAGCACGAGGCTCGCCGCAACGTTGTTCCCATCGCCGATGAAGGCGATCGGCATGCCTTTCAGCGTGCCCACCTTCTCTTTCAGCGTGAGGAGGTCGGCGAGCGCCTGGCAGGGGTGCTCTTCGTTGGTGAGCGCGTTGATCACGGGGATTTCGGAGTAGTGGGCGTATTCTTCGACGATGACCTGCCCGTAGGTGCGGACGGCGACGATATCGACGTACCGGGCGAGGACCCGGGAGACGTCCTTGATCGCCTCTCGCTCGCCGAGGCCGACCTCCTGGGGCGCCAGGTAGATGGTCTCCCCGCCAAGATGGCGCATGGCGACCTGGAAGCTCACACGCGTACGGAGGGAAGGCTTTTCAAAGAGGAGCGCCAGCTGGCGGCCTTCGAGCAGCCTGCGGGGGTTCGCCTTGAGCCTGCTCGCGATCTCCAGGAGTTGCGCGGTTTCCGCGGCCGAGATGTCGGCCGAGGAGAGGAGGTGCCGTACGTTCGTGTGCATCGCCCGAGTATAGGAAACGCGTCTGCTTATGTCCGTCCCGGGCGAGTGTGACATACGCCCTATGCGGAGCCGTTGGCATTGTGCCGTAATTGATGGCAGGAGGCACCCCGTGGGAGAGCAGCGCATCATCCGGCCGGCATGGGAGCGGAAGTTCGCGGAGGGGAAGATGTTCGAGCGGATGGACTGTGTGCGCTGCGGGGCGCGCTTCAACTTTTCCCAGACCCCGCGCGTAACGCGGGTGCCCCGCTGCCCGGTGTGCGGAGCGTTCGGGGCGCAGCCTCACGCGGCGTAGCCGGTGGACCGCCGTTTTCCGTAGCTGGCGATTTGGTACGATGGTGGCCTGCGCAGGGGTGTAGCTCAGCTGGTAGAGCATCGGCCTCCAAATCCGAGTGTCGCGGGTTCGAGTCCTGCCACCCCTGCCAGAACCTCCGGGCCCAGACCCTCAGGCGGCTTGCCGCCGGGCCCATCGGGTACGTAACATCGCCTCATTGCCCAGGTGGTGGAATGGCAGACACGCTGTCTTGAGGGGGCAGTGCCTGTATGGGCGTGTGAGTTCAAATCTCACCCTGGGCACCATCACGAACACGCGCGGCGCCATGGCCAAGTGGTAAGGCAGAGGTCTGCAAAACCTTCACCGCCGGTTCGAATCCGGCTGGCGCCTCCAACCTCAATCTCCGCGGCGAACACCCCGGTCGCATTGAAAGGCCCCGCTCCTGGCGGGGCTTCGTGTTGTGGTGGCCGGGGCGGCCAGGCGCGGGGCGTGCCGGGTCGCACGCGCGCCGGGCGGCGCGTACCATCCGGCCAAACACTCTCCACAGGAGCACCAGCATGGGTGGACTGCGTGGCGAGGCCGCGATCGTCGGCATCGCCGAATTCGCACCGGTCCGGAAGCCGGACCGCACCTGGATGGGCATGGAGGCCTACGCCGAGCTCGCGCGGCTGGCGCTGGAAGACGCAGGCATGTCCGCCGGCGATGTCGATGCCCTGATGACGGGCCACGTTGCCGAGGCAGGGCCGATGTTCATGCCCGGGCATCTCACCGAATACCTCGGGATCCAGTCGCATCTCTCGGAGATTGTGGACCTTGGCGGGGCGGCCAGCGCCGGGGCGGTGCTGCGAGCCGCCATGGCCATCGAAACCGGGATGTGCGAGACCGCGCTCTGCATCTTCCATACGCTCCCCCGCCCCCACAACCCGATGGGCGGGGGCCAGCGGTGGGGACGCAACTGGGGCTCGCCGATGACCGAGTTCGACTACCCTTACGGCGCCATCGGTCAGAACTTCGCCTACGCAACGATCGCGAACCGCTACGCCTATGAGTACGGGCTGACGGATGAACAGCGCGCGAAGGTGGCGGTCGACCAGCGGACAAACGCGATGGCGAACCCCAAGGCCGTGTTCCGCTCGCCGATCGACATCGAGGACGTCCTGAATTCGCCGATGATTGTCGATCCGCTGCACATGCTGGAAATCGTGATGCCCTGTTTCGGTGGCGGCGCCATTGTGGTCACTTCGAAGGAGCGGGCGAAGCGGGCGAAAAACCGCCCTGCCTACATCATTGGCGGTGGCGAGAACACCACCCACCTTTCGGTGACCTACGACCCGGACATGACTCACACGCCAATCAAGGCGGCGGCCGACCGGGCCTGGGCAATGGCCGGGGTCAAACCGAAGGACATCGACCTGGCATCGCTGTACGACTGCTACACCATCACCGTGCTCCTGACCCTCGAAGACGCCGGATTCTGCGGCAAGGGGGAAGCAGGGAAATTCGTCGAAGAGCACGACCTGACGTACCGGGGTGACTTCCCGATGAACACCCACGGCGGCCAGCTGAGCTTTGGCCAGGCGGGCATCGCCGGGGGGATCTCGCACATCACCGAGGCCTACCTGCAGATGACCGGGCGGGCGGGCGACCGCCAGCTCAAGCGCTGCGACACGGTCTTTGTGCACGGCAACGGCGGGCTGATGAGCGAACAGGTCTCGCTCATCCTGCGCGGGGAATAGGAGGGCTGCAGATGTCGAAGTATCGCAAGGGCGAAGGCCCGCTCCCGGTGCCAACGCCGATCAGCCGGCCGTTCTGGGATGCCGCGAGGCAGCACCGGTTGACACTCCAGCGCTGCGCGAACGGCCATGTCTTCTACTACGCCCGCTCGCATTGTCCGAAGTGCCTATCGAACCAGCTCGAATGGGTCGACGCATCGGGGAAGGGCACGATCTACAGCTACACGGTGGCGCGGCGGCCCACGTCAGAGGAATTTGCCGACGATGTGCCGTACATCATCGGCGTCATCGAGCTCGCCGAGGGTCCGCGGATGACCAGCCTGGTCGTCGAAGCCGACCCGGATAACGTCCGGATCGGCGCCCCGGTCGAAGTGGTGTTCGACGACGTGAACGAGGAGATCGCCCTGCCGTACTTC